>JBHLKC010000136.1:0-8282 GCA_048887065.1 Candidatus Hodarchaeota archaeon | reverse complement strand
TTACGTATTAAACCTAATAAAAGGTTTGATCGTGGAACTTCAGTTTTATATTTCTCATATTGAGAACCAAATTTTATCATCAGACGCTTTTCTTCAAAAATCATCGATAAATATGAAGCTACCACAGCAATTATCGCCAAAATGTATGTTAATGGTGTCTGGATAATCAAACACATCGAGAAAGCAATCACCATGCCACCAGTATATTGAGGATGTCGTACCAGTCCATAAATCCCATCACTCACTAATTTTGTTGTATGAACGTATGATTTTCCCTTTGCAACTCCTCCTCGCCTCTTGAAAACAATATTTGGAGAGAAAGCGAGTATTAAACCAAGTATCCAAATAATCCAACCTATAATACCAACAATTTGATTATAAGATGGATTTCGCGTAATAAAACCTGAAAAGAACAGACCTATATATGCAAAACTCATTACTATAACATTTAACATTTCGATTATACTAAAAACCTTTTTTTGGACCTCTTCGATAGAATTCAATTAGATCACCTTTTAACATTTCAAACCAAGTTTAGATTGTAAAACATATTGAATAATTATGCAAAAACTATTTGAATATATATTCGAAAGGTAAATTAGAATCGATCTTTAGTAAAAATGAATTAACAACGTTAATGGAGTATATATGATATGAAGGAGAATAATCCTTCAAGTAAAATTAAGATTTATGGCGAGGAGATGCTAGAAAAACAAGTAAAAAAAAGTGGTCATAGTGGTCGGGTATATTTACCCCCCACTTGGATTGGAAAACGAGTGAAAATCATTCGTATGGAATGATATATTGTGAGAATTTAAATATCATTCTATAATTTAGATCCACAAAGTTAATCGATTGACTTTTCAGAGAAGACCTTATGAATCAACATATAATGCTCAGACTAGAATTGAAAAAATCCCAAGATGGAGTTGGAAATAATACCACGAGGTAGAAATCCAAGAACAATTCGTTGTGATCCGAAACACATGTACTTCAAGCCGCGAGGTATTCCTCTCAAGGATATACTAGATGAAGTTGTTATTACTCTTGAAGAACTCGAAGCCCTTCGTTTAACTGATATGGAAGGTTTATCCCAAAAAGAAACAGGTGAAAAAATGGGTATTTCACAATCTACTGTATCAAGACATTTAGATGAGGCTCATCACAAGGTTGCTAAGGCTTTAGTACTTGGATTTGCAATTCGTATTTCAAATCCTGCTGATTTTTTCCACTGTGATTCCTGTGGACATACATGGCGATTACCTGAAGAATCTACAATAGTTCAACAATGCGAAAAATGTAGTTCTGCTGACTTTCACGCTCATATTCACTCTGAATCGAGTTATTAGTCAATTAATATTTAAAAAAACCTGTAAGAATGAAGATATTTGAGAAAAAAAAGAATGAGTTCTCCCCTTGAAGGGAAGATTGAACAAATGTTTATTTGACTTTTAATCGCCACTCTAATCTAGATTCATTATTGAAATTGTTTATAATAGGACAATGTCTCCAAACTTGATCCATAAGTTCCGTAACTTTTTCTTTTGGTGCTGAAGATTTGATTTCCACTATTGGTTCAAGTTTATCATACATACCCTTGTAATTTGCATCATCTGTCCCAAAGATGCCTGCAAGATTTATGTGACCTCGTGAAAAGACTTTAACTTGATCAATGGGGACATTCATAATTTGACTCCAGAACTTAGTCACCGCTCCAATGCAGGCTCCAACTGTAGCAAGAATACCCAGGAGTGGGGAGGGACCGAGATTTTTTCCTCCAAGCCCAGGAGGAGCATCAAACACAGATTGAAAATCATCACCCATTTTTGCTAGGAAACTTCCATCAGGTTGAGACTTAACGACAACATTGAAGTTCTTCTCACCATTGGAAGGATCTGTTTTAACAGCTTCATAAGTTTCTTTAAAACCCATCATTATCACTTTTTGTTTTCTATAGCTTAATATAGAGTAGCTAATTCCGATCTCAATTAATGTTTTATTGATTACCTTCTCTAAGGACAACAACGAAGCTCTATTTCTTCATATGTTGTCCCTGCTTCTAATTTTTAGATAAGTTAAATCCAAGATAGCAATTTGCATTAATATTCATAAACATTTTGCATCAATATTCAAAATAAGTCATTGAAAAAACAGGAAAAAATCATCTGAAGTCTAATGAATATGCATATTTTTTTTTAAAAATAACAAAATTTCTTTTAATTTTACTAAAGCTAATAATTTTATAAATACCATCACAATTTCTGAAGATTTATTAATTTATTTGCTCAGTAGAAACATCTATGTTACTATATGCAAGTATAAACAAAACTGATACACTTGATGATATATTAATTCGCGTTATTTCCTTGGAAAAGGATGATATATATCCAGTTAATGATCTAATATTATGTCTATTTGGAGGATTTGATATATTTGAGTATTTTCGTAACTTATTCAAGTCATTTATTCCAAAAATTAGGTCTTTGGATTTGTTGATACGATAAAAGACTATTGAATTTAATGTAACTCTGTTTCATCTTCATTAATAAAATGAATTATAATGCAAAACATTTATGAATATTGATGCAAAACGATTTCCTGAATTTGATCAATATGAATTGGAGTTGAATATTATAGAACGAGGCAGAAATCCAAGAACAATTCGTTGTGATCCAATATATTCTTATTTCAAACCTCGTGGTGTCTCTTTATCGGAAGTTGAGGGGGAAGTAGCTATTACTCTTGAAGAGCTTGAAGCGATTCGTTTAACTGACATGGAGGGCTTAACCCAAAAAGTAGCAGGGAAAAAAATGAGCATTTCACAATCTACTATCTCACGACACATTGAAAAAGCTCATCGAAAGATTGCTAAAGCTTTAGTACATGGATTTGCTATCCGTATTTCAAATCCTGCAGATTTTTTTCATTGTGATTCCTGTAATCATACATGGCCTTTTCCTGAGGATTTAATTTCAGTTAAACGGTGTGTAAAGTGTGGATCTACTGATTTTCATCCTCATGTCCATCTCGATTATGAATCAAATTCAAATTTTTTTAGAAACAAATTTGAGGACTCAAAATGAAAATAGGTTTACCTTCAAATGGAACTGATTTTACTAATCAATTTTCTTCTGTTTTTGGACGCTGTCCCTACTTTATTATTTATGACTCAAATAAACATGAAGTGGAAAAAGCTTATCCTAATACAGCACAAAACGCGGCTGGAGGCGCTGGAATACAAGCTGCTCAGTCAATGGTTGATAATTATGTAGAAGCAGTTATAGCTCCTCAAATAGGCCCGAATGCTTGGAATGTCCTTCAAGGTGCGGGAATTAAAATTTATACAGGCATTAATGGGACTATTCAACAGAATATTAATGCCTTTCTAGATGGACAATTAAATGAAATGACTGTAGCACGGGGATTTGGTCCAGGCATGGGTCGTGGTAGGGGGCGTGGTAGTGGACGTGGCGTCGGGCGTGGTCAGGGTGGAGGATAAAGGAATTCTTAAAAGTATGGAAACTAATGGAGATAATGAAAAATGAGATTATGTGTCCCTTCAAATAATGATGGTGGGCTTGATGATCAAGTTGGATATCACTTTGGACGAGTCCCAAATTATACCATATTTGACGACAGTTCAAATGAGGTTGAAATCATTGAAAACACTTCCTCTCATCGAGGAGGTACCAAATTACCTGCTGAACTACTTCGTGAACATAATGTTGACGTAATGATCTGTGGTGGAATTGGTAGAAGAGCAATTCAGCTATTCGAACAAGCTGGAGTAGAAATTTACATTGGAGCCCAAGGAGCAGTAAGGGATGCTATTGAACAGTTTAAACAGAAAAAATTGACAATGGCAACGGATAAAGATGCTTGTCAACAGCATAAATATCGAGGAGAAGGTTCTGGCCATGATCACGAGCCTCATCATCACTAGGAGGCAATATGAACGATTATAAGTATTGCTTCTGGAAAGGGAGGGACTGGAAAAACAACGATTGCAGTGAACTTGGCCCTTTATCTCTCAAAAATACAGCAAATAGCGTTGTTTGATTTAGATGTTGAAGAACCCAACGTTAATCATTTTCTACACTACTCAATGACTCATTTTGAAGATGTAAACATTTTGAGACCTGAAGTGAACGAATCTCTTTGTACTTTCTGCGGACTTTGCGCTGAATTATGTGAATTTAAGGCTCTAGCTGTCCTTCCTCAACAAGTTATGATTTTTAGCGAACTGTGTCATGGATGTGGATTATGTAAAATAGCCTGTCCCGCTAACGCAATATCAGAGATCCCTCATAAGTTAGGTACTATTGAAAAGGCTAAAAATTCGTCTTCAATAGAATCAACGAATATTAACGAAAATTTAACTTTCTATGAGGGTACTTTAAGGGTTGGAGAAGCTATGGCCGCACCAATTATCCGTGAAATGAAGAAGGTTGCCTTCACTAAAAATTATGATCATATAATCCTAGATTTGCCACCTGGTTCAGCGTGTCCAGTTATTGAAGCACTTTCTGATACGGATTATGCAGTTCTAGTAACAGAACCTACACCTGCAGGGGAACATGACCTAAAAATCGCAATTGAGGTTGTAAAACAGCTTAACATTCCCTTTGGGATTGTGAATAACCGATCTGACATTGGAGACGACCGTATTAGTCAATTAGCAAGAAAAGAAGGTTATAAATTATTATTAGAAGTTCCTCACGATAATGAGATCCTTAACCTATACTCCCAGGGCATTCCTCTTATTGGTTCAGGGAAAAATTTCGATTTAATTTTTGAAAAACTATGGGAGCAAATACAGGAGATAGAAAAATGACAAGTGAAGCCAAAAAACAAATTACGGTTCTATCAGGGAAAGGAGGAACTGGAAAAACAACCATTACAGCAGCGCTCGCTCAGTTGTCGTTTCCAATTTCTTTAACAGCTGATTGTGATGTAGATGCACCAAATCTTCATTTATTGCTAAACCCGACTAATATCTCTTCAGAACGATTTTTAAGTGGCAAATTAGCAATAAAAGACAACGAAAAATGCGATAATTGTGGAAAATGCTTTGAAGTCTGTCGTTTTGATGCAATCACGCCTGAAAACGAAATAATTGCTTTTAATTGTGAAGGTTGTGGTGCTTGTGACTGGGTTTGCCCTAATGAAGCAATTAAAATGGAAACTCAGCCTTCAGGTGTAATATATGACGCCAAAGGTAGATTCGGTCCTATTATTCATGCTCGTTTAGATATTGGTGCTGAAAATTCAGGAAAATTAGTCAGTGAAGTTATTCAAAAAAGTCATTCTAAAGCTAATCAACTCAATAAAGAACTTATCATTGTTGATGGTAGTCCAGGGATTGGATGTCCTGTAATTGCTGCTTTAGCAAATGCAACTCTAGTGGTTATCGTAGTTGAACCGACTACAACCGCTATTCATGATATGAAAAGAATAATCGATCTTGTTCGATTTTTTAATTTAACCCCAACAGTTATTATCAACAAAGCTACGATAAATGCACAACAGCGGATAGCAATAATTGATTTTTGCAGAGAAGAAGAGATTCCCGTATTAGGAGAGATTCCCTACAATTTGGATATTTACAAGGCAATGGTTAATAGAGAAACTGTTTTAGAACATGGTATTGATGAGTTAAAGGCACCTATAAGTGATATATGGTTCAAAATAAAAAATCTGATGCAATTAAAGGGAAAGTGAAGAATCTAGTGACGCATGAAAGGAAAGCTCTCCTTGTTGAAGGGGAAAAAGCTACAGTTTTGACCTTATTAACCAACCTCTTGCTAATTTTTCTCAAAATTTCTATAGGAATTCTGATTGGGAGTGTTGCTTTGCTTGCATCTGGTTTGGATGCCATGACAGATCTTATAGCATCTTTAACAGTTCTTCTAGGACTTCGATTCTCTCAGAAGGATCCCTCAAAACGATTTCCATATGGATACTATCGATTAGAAACATTAGCTACACTAATCGTTTCTATTATTATTTTGTTATTTGGTTTAGATGTTCTTATAGTAAGTTCTAAGATCATTGTTAATCCCACCACGCTAACTCTCCCTGTTATTGGACTTCTGATGTCCTTAATGTCTATATTGATAGCTTTTGGCCTATATCGTTATAATCTAAGAATTGGTACGAAAATCGCCTCAAATGCACTGATTGAAACAGCGAAAGAATTCCAACTAGATATGATTACCAATTCCTTAGTATTTGTAGGAATTTTAGCTCATATAATAAAATTACCTCAATTAGAAGGGCTTGTTGGATTAATAATTAGTTTATTCATTATCAAAACTGGAATAGAGTTTAGTAGAAATTCGCTATTAACTCTATTAGATGCGATCGATGATCCTGAGATAATTGACCAGATGCAAACAATAGTTTCCCAGTTTCCTGAGATTCAGAGACCATCAAACATAAGGATTAGACGCTCTGGGCCTTATTACTTTGCTGATCTGATTATTCAAATGCATTCCACAGAGACTATAGAATCACTTTCTCAGGTGACTCATAAATTAGAAGCATCTTTGAAAAAAGAAAATCCTCTAATAGATAGCATTATGGTAAGTGTGGAGCCTATTTCAAAAACTCGATTCAAAATTGCGATAGCAGTTCCCTCTCTTAATCTCGATAATAATGGCTTACCAGCAGAGCATTTGGGACTAGCTCCAGCTTTTCTTATCGCTGATGTCGATATCCCAGGCCAGACAATCATTTCAAAACGAGTCATCGAAAACCCTCATAGAAATGTAGAGCGGAAAAGAGGCCTTCTAAGTGCTGAATTACTTGTAAAAGAAGGTATAGACATCCTTGCGACAAAGGATCCCTCAAAGTTCGGTATTGGCCCTAAAGCAATTCTTTCTGAGAATAATGTTTCATTATATCCATATTCTGGTAATACTATACAGGAAATTTTGACAAGATTCATGCTTTCTAAATTAAAGCCATAAAATAGTGAAATTTTATTCGTATTTGAAATTCCTTCATTAAAAAGAAATATGTGAGACATAATGCTGATATTATGGATTATTTCATTTAGCCTTTTAGGCAGTGTTGGAGCTATTATTACAGCAGCTATCTTTCTTCGAGTTCAGAAGAAAATACAGGAAATCCTTATTCCCTGTTTAATTGCTTATGCTAGTGGAACCCTACTCACTGTTGCCCTACTAGGGTTGATCCCTCATGCTTTTGAGCATACAGATCCACGTAAAATTCTAATAACAGTACTAGTAGGTATCATTCTTTTTTTTCTACTTGAAAAATTGGTCATTTGGCGACACTGTCATGAATTGGAGTGTGAGACTCATGGAACTGTGGCACCTATGATTCTCATCGGAGATGCATTCCATAATGCTGCTGACGGTGTTGTCATTGCTGCAAGTTTCTTGTTCTCCATACCCATTGGTATAGCAGCCGCTATTTCAGTAATCGCTCATGAAATCCCTCAGGAAGTAGGAGATTTTGCAATTTTGCTTCATGCAGGTTATTCTAGAAAAAAGGCTTTAATATTAAATACTCTATCTAGTCTTAGTACATTACCAGTAGCAATTTTAGCTTATTATGCTTTGGAGATTATCCATAGTGTTATTCCTTATGCCATGGCGATCTCAGCAGCAAGCTTTATTTATATTTCCCTAGCAGATTTATACCCAGAACTTCATCAGAGAGTAGGACTCTGGTATGAAATCCGACAATTCCTTATGATGGTATTGGGAGTCGGAACCATGGTTTTTCTTCTTCAGTTTCACCTCTAATAACACCGACTCCTCATTTTTATCGATATTATGAGGAATTGCTGCTATTATAATATGAAATGGGAATAAAAAGAAAAGATTAGATAGCTAAGAAAAGAAAGTCTATTAATCCTTCTTCTCGCTAGCTAATTCTTCTAATCTTTTCTCAATGAGTTCAATCTCTTTTTTCAAACTAGTCAAGGTCTGTTCAAGATATTTCGATTCATCTGCAGGACTAAGTGTAGCTGGCCAGGGAGGTGTGACATCTGGAGGATAAAAACCCCAACCATAACCACGTCCCCAACCTCCTCCTCTCCAACCACGACCCCTACCATAACTACTTCCCCAACCCATTCCAGGCCCTTTTGTAAAGCCTGGAGTAGGGTATCCAGCACAATAGCCCAATCCTCGTCCAGTTCTTGAACCAAAGCCCCATGGACCAGTTCTATCTCCTCTTGGCATTATTTTCACCAATGAGCTATTGCACAAAACTAGTATATAAATTTTGTGCAATCGCACAAAATCCAA
>JBHLKC010000135.1:0-8295 GCA_048887065.1 Candidatus Hodarchaeota archaeon | reverse complement strand
AAGGGTTACTTAGTTGAATTAGGAACTCATGAAGAACTTCTGGCGAAAGAAGGAGTATATGCGGAGCTATACCGTACATACTATGTTCATCAAGGAGTAGAGGATTTGACTAAAGTGTATAAAGCTCCTGTAAGTGTTCCAACCTCTGCATTACCTACTGTTCCTCCCCATATGCATGCGATGATGCGAGAATACGGAGTTACTCCCGAGAAAATGCATGAAATGATGAAAAAGCGGGGAGTAAGTCCGGAGGATATGCATAGAATGATGAGGGAAAAAGGTTCTGACTAAGCTCATTCTTTTTTTTCTCTATTCTCGATATTAACGTGTGGTTTACTGAACAAATCTTATTTGCATTTTCTTGATACAATTTAGAAGGATTGAGAAATTCATCGTACGGCGAGGAAATGGTTACATCTGCTGGATTTTTGTATATTAGACTCGTTTCCTGATTTCCCAAACTTTATCATTCTGCCACATAATCAGAGTAAAAATAAAAGCAATAAAAGCTGTTATATAAAGAGGTCAAAAATCATGATGGAATATTATAAAGATATTACTGCCCTCATATCCAATGACACATATTCTAATTATAAAAGACATATAAAAAGGCCAACCAAAACATAACATGCAAATTACGAGAATTTTCAAAAGAAGACTCGGAAATTCTTCCTCTCCAAGAGGGAGAAAAACTCCCCAATTCATTAAGTACGACAGGATTAACAGCACGGATTCAAGAATATACCGACTATTATCCAGAAACTGAAGATTCTTATAAAAGCTTCTTTCATAAGATTCTACTCCCAACTAATCCTTCTCTTTTAACTTTTCAATTCATTTGACTTTTATTCAAAGTTGGTATTATTTGTGTATTCCGCTTATTTTTATTTTACGTTTGAAGACAAAGTAATGATTCTTTTTGTCTCATTCTTTTAGGAACCTAAGACATTTTATAAGAATAATAAGATTAATTTCATTCCTTTGAGGTAAAACTCTTCAGATTTTTTGGATTAAAAATCTTCAATACACTCTCCTATATATGAATGGTTAAATCTCAAGGTTGTGAATTATAAAATGTCAAGTCAATCAGTTTTTCAGAAAGATTTAGATAATTTATCTAATTTATTCCATGTAATACATAATCGTAGATCAATTCGTAGTTTTTCACAGCAGGAGGTACCTAATGATATACTTGAACAGATCTTGAATGCAGGTATTCGAGCACCTTTTGCTGCTCAACTCTATTCTATTGTCTATACCCGTGATTCAGAGAAAATGAAGAAGTTACGAGGTATTTATACTACAACTCAAGTTTTATTAATTTTCTTTGTTGATTTCAGAAAAATTGAGAAAATAATCGAACAGCGAGGCTATACGTACGATTATGACGATGGGATGCTTTTATGGCTGGGTGTACAAGATGCAGTTCTTGCTACAGAGAATATCATTTTAGCTGCAGATGCACTTGGATTAGGATCCGTACTGATTGGAGGGGCTCCTCTACAAGCTGATACAATTTCTACTTTATTCAATGTACCTCAAAGGGTTTTTCCCGTTGTTGCCTTATGTTTAGGTTACCCAGATGCCTCTGTTGAGACCAACATCCGTCCTAGATTCCCATTAAAATATATCGCGTTTGAAGATTCTTATAAAGATCTTTCTGAAAGCGAAATTCAAGAATGCATGGATCAAATGGATGATGGGTTTATAACTCAAGGATATTATATTAAATTGCGAGCTAAAATTCCCTTAAGGAAAGGGGCCGATTCCATCGATTATGACAAATACTCATGGTCTGAACATCAATCCCGAAAATATACTCAGGGAATGTGGTCAAAAGAACGATTATTTTCAATCATCAAAAGATATGGATTTAATTACGATTGAATTATCAAGTTTTAGATTATTTCGATGTTTCTCCAAATGAGATGTCAGAAGATTGGTTGAATTTAAGGAAAATTTTCCTCTTCATCATTTCTCTGGCTGTGTACGTACTACTTTCTCTAAAAATAATTCATTTTGATCATCAATTGTACTAGTAGTAGCTCGAAAAAACTAAGAGTATATGTAGAAATTAGAATTTCACATGCTCTAGGGGTTAATTTTTGCCTCATTTTTCATTTAAGAAGGTAATTCCATGTTGAAAGCGTTTCTAGTAAATAATTTCATGCCATCTTTCTTAGTTAGACTTTTTGCTCGCCCTTATGTTGCTGGGGACAGTTTAGACAAAGGTATCGAAACTGCACGTAAACTCTGGGAGGAGAAACGAATAACATCGACGATGGATCTCTTGGGAGAAGAGCTTCAGACAAAAGAAGAAGTTGAGAACGTAGTAAAACTATATCTTGATTTAGTTGAAGCTTTAAAGAATGAAAACTACGCTACAATTAGTTTAAAGCCCACATCATTAGGAGTTGACATTTCCAAAGAGTACTGTATTGAAAACTTGAGACAAATCCTCACTAGTGCTTTAGATGCAAACATAGATGTTACCATGGATATGGAATCATCAGATTATACTGATGTAACTCTTGAAATGTATCGAATCCTCAAACCTGAATTTCCAAATTTTGGTACAGTTCTCCAAACACGCTTATTCAGAACAAAAGACGATATTCTACAATTAGAAGGATTGAATGCGCATATTCGACTTTGTATTGGGATTTATCTCGAAAAAAGTGAGATTGCTTATACAAAGAAAAGGGATATGAAGGATAAACTTGTAGAATATACTCCCTTTTTACTTGATCATAATCATTATGTTAAGATTGCTACTCATGATGAAAAATCAATTCGTCAGATTTTAGAGCTTCTCGAAACTCGAAAAGAGAATTCATCAAATATTGAGTTTCAAATGTTATTAGGTGTCCCTCGTGATAATATCCAACAAGAATTATTAGACCGAGGTTTCACTGTAAGATGTTATGTACCATATGCAACTAAATGGAAAGATGCAACTAATTACTTGAAGCGAAGATTAATAGAAAATCCTCATATGGCTATTTATACCATTAGAAATATATTTGGACGGATAATTCAACCCTTTAGGAGAAAAAAAACTAGATCCGTTTAACTATTTTTAGTGTGACTTTCGTGAGGCCATTTTCATGCCCCGAAAAATTGAAAAAGAAATTACAATAACAGAAAGTTCTGTTAAATTTAGAAAAACATTTTTTTTGGTTATTCTATTTAGCACTGTTCTATACTTCTTATTTCTTGTTTTTTTAGACATTTTTAGAGTTAGGTATACACAAGAATACCAGGAATCAATTTTAATTCTTGATATCTTATTACTAATTTTAGTCCTTTTAAGTATTCTAATCACTTTTTTTGTGAATCTTAGACTTGTTCCGAGAGCTCGACAATTAAAAGAACCATTTCATAGGTTTGGTATACATATCGCCATCTTTATGTTAGGTATACAACCGTTTTGCTTGCTTGGCCTTTTTATTGGCATAATCACGCTATTAAGCGGTTCAATAAATTGGTTGATAGTTTGTTTGTTTTTCCTTATTGGATTTTTACATGGTGGATTTCTTTATGTTGTTGAAATTGCTCCGTCTCTTAGAGCGTGTGAAATTGGCAAAGTAATTCTGAATCAACCTGTACCTCAACCCAAAACAGCTCAAAATATCAAGAATGATTATTAGAATGTTGTTTGATTAATTATTCAGCATCATTAATTAAAATCTTGTTTCTAGTCTCGCTTCATTAAATTCAAAATCATACAACGTAAACCATTAGATGCACTCTAATTTCCAATTAAAGCTCCCCGAGTCTGGTTTTAAATGAATGTACAAACTGATACCAAACTGTCACCTGAATTACAATTGAAATTAGATCAGTTGAAACAATACTTTACAAATAAAACTGTCATCGTCGCATATAGCGGTGGAGTAGACTCCTCTGTACTTGCTGAGGCTGGATATCGCTTTGCTAAAAGAATGATAGCTGTTACGGCTGATTCACCAACAGTTTTGCCAGGAGAAGTTGAGGAGGCTATTCAACTTGCTCGACAACAAAAATGGGAACACCAAGTAATTAAAATCAACGAATTAGAAGATGAAGATTTCGTTGCTAATCCACATAATCGTTGCTATTATTGTAAAAGAGGATTATCGAAAGAATTAAAAGAAATTGCTTCTAAAGCTAACGCAGACTTTATTGTTGAAGGAACCAATGTTTCAGAGGTGAGGGGTCATAGGCCAGGGCTTCAAGCACTGAAAGAAAGTCATATTGATACACCCCTTCTTCTAAGTAAGCTGACAAAAGATGAGATACGTGGATTAGCTATATATTTTGGGTTACCAAACGCAGAAAAGCCTAGTCTTGCTTGTTTAAGCTCAAGATTCCCGACAGGAGTCAAAATAACTCGTAAAAAATTAAGAAAAGTAGGATTAGCAGAGCGATACATACTCGATACCTATAATGTACGTGTACTTCGTGTTCGTGACCATGAAGGGCTTGCTCGAATTGAGGTGGCACCAGAAGAACGAGAAAAACTACTAAAACCAGAGATTTTAGATGATTTAAATAGTCAGTTAAAAGAACTAGGCTTTAATTATGTAGCTATTGATTGCGCGGGATATAAGATGGGTTCCTTGTCCGAAATATCACAAGATCAATAAACCTTCAAAATCTTTCTTTATGAGTATATTCTTTTCAAGAGTAGTTAATCTCTCTCATTCTGTAAATACTTTTTATTTAACTCTTCATGTACTCTGCTACCACTCATCCTGAGATTTTCGTGGAAGCCCTTGAGTTTATTCATGTCTTCATCAGAAATATCAAAATCAAATACTTGTGTATTTTCAACAATCCACTTCTTATGTTTTGATTTGGGAATGGAGATGAGATCCTGTTGTAAACCCCATCGTATTAATAATTGTGCCGTAGTTTTATTATATTTTTCTGCAATTTCTCTCAATTTTGGATCGTTTAATTTGCTCCCTCGTGTTAATGGACTATACGCTTCTATTATGATATTATTATTCATACAATAATTGTAAAGGTCCTTGAGATATAGATAGGGAGTAAATTCAACCTGATCAACAGCAGGGATGATATTTGCTTCCGATATGAGTTTTTCTAAATGATGTATCATAAAATTACTTACTCCAATTGCTTGTGCCTTTCCATCCTCCCAGATTTTTTCCAAAGCCTTCCAGCTCTCTCTATATCCAGCTACAGGCCAATGGATCAAGTATAGATCTACATAATCGAGATTAAGACTCTTCAAACTAAGATCAATGGCCTTAAGCGCCTTATCATAGCCATGATTCGTATTCCAGAGTTTTGTTGTTATGAAAATTTCTTCACGATCTATCCCACTTTCTTTAATGACTTTGCCAATATGTTTTTCATTGCCATACGCCCTAGCTGTATCAATGTGCCGATAACCTGCTTCCAAAGCATATTTCAGAGTCCTTCTAACAGTTTGTTGACCCCACAATCTATAAGTTCCAAATCCTAATCTGGGGATTTTTACTCCATTATTTAGCGTGAGTGTTGATGTTATATCCAATTTTATCCCAATTTCTAGTAAAAACAAATAGATGAATCATTCAGCAGTTTTTTAAATTTAAAATTAATGTTCACGGCAATAGCTGAGAGGATATTGAATCTAATGATAATTGATCATGAATTCTATTCTCAACTATTTTAAATTATCAGGGCAAGTCAGACTTTTTTTTTTCACGCTTTCGACATTAAACATATTACTTAAACGATAAATTCACATAATCTAAACAGAAGAGCTCCAAGTTTTTATTTGAATATGAAAGAAAGCTAGAAATTCTTGATAAATAATTCTTTCAGTCTGATAAAGTGAGGAATATTGACAGATCAAAGAAAGCCATCTGAATCAGATATAATATCGTTTCTAAATGTGGAAAAAGAAGAAAAAAAGGATCATCTTCACAAACTAACAATCAGAGAAGAGTTCAATAGAAATAAAATCAGACAAGAGATTACAGATAAAAATAGCTATTTTTTCATGAATATATTTCAAAAACATCCCGAAAAGGAAATAATCAGTGTTCTAGAGAATATTGGAAAACTCCCTGAAGAATTTCCGTATTTCATATTTGAGTTTTTATTAAAAAGATATAAGAATGAGAAGATTAAGCTTTTAGCAGTAAAAAATCTGGGAAAAACTCGAAATCAAGACATAGCTCCAATTCTCAAACAATACTATCAGGAAGAGAAAAGCACACACATTCGACGAGAAATCGTGTCTTCAATTGGGCGAATCCGTTCTAAAGAAAATATAAACTGGCTTTTATCGGTTTTGAATGATGAGGATCCAAAAGTTGTTATGCAAGCTGTTCGGGCACTACTAATTTTTAAAGGTGATGTAGATGTTCGAAATTCTTTAAAACGATTTGAAAACCATCGAAATGAAACATTAAGGGAAATAGTAGTCGCTGAACTTGCAGAGGATGAGGATTCATTTGTACGACAGAAAAAAATTGAAAATATCAGAAAATTCTTACCTTTGATTAGAAAAACATCCGTCTTAGGTGATGCGAGAGAAGTTTTGAAGTTACTCCCAGACGGATGTATTCAATTAACTTTCACCTCACCTCCTTACTATAATGCACGAGACTATAGTCTTTATCAGTGTTACGAGGAATACTTAGATTTCCTTGTTGAAGTATTTAGAGAAGTGCATAGAGTGACCGAAGAAGGGAGATTTTTCATTCTTAATACCTCACCCGTCTTAATCCCTAGGTTTAGTCGGAAATATTCAAGCCACCGTTATGCTATCCCTTTTGATATTCATCCTCGAATCATTGATATCGGATTTGAATTTATAGAAGATATTATTTGGATGAAACCAGCGCCTAGTGCTAAGAATCGAAACGCTGGTTTTTATCAACATAGGAAACCCCTTGGATATAAAGCTAATTCTATCACAGAATATATTATTGTCTATCGCAAAAAAACCCATAAACTGATTGATTGGAACATGAAACAATATTCTGATGACATTACAGAAAAAAGTAAAATTAATGAAGATGATTATGAGAAAACAAATGTTTGGAAGATTCCTCCTTCAAGCAGTAAAGATCATCCAGCAGTATTCCCTGATGAGCTTGTTTACTGGATTTTACGCTTTTATTCATTTATTGGTGACCTTATTTTAGATCCCTTTGCTGGATCTGGAACAGTTGGTAAAGTCTGTCAACAAAATAAGAGAAATTACTTTTTAGCAGAAATAGACGATGACTACTTCAGGATTTTGAGAAGAGAATTATCAAAACTAGATGGTGGATTACTAAAGACTCAAAAGTCAAAATATTTCAAATATAATGAGTTTAAGGAATTAATTAACGATTTTAGTCTGAAGAATAACTGAAGATAAATAAACAAATAAAACTGAATCAGTTTAGTATCAAAACCAGAGTAATCTACTTGGTAAAAAAGCCAACACTTATATAAATATGCCCAAAAACCTCTCATATGCAGATTTAAAGAGGTAACTCCATGGCTCTAGTTACATTAAATCCTGATGATCTTTTTCTCATTACAATGGAAACTATCATCGTAATCGGTTTAATAGTTTCATTGATAATAGCTCTTATGGTGCGGTCTCGTTATCCTAAACTTACTTCTCAAGGTTGGTTTGAAATATGTGCGGGGATAGCTTGTGTCTTATTTCATGGTGTTTTTGATGTACTAGATACCTTGGAATGGAGTATCGAGATTTTGACAGACTTGTTCAACGTTTTTGATGGCTTTTTCTTTGTGATTGGGTTGATTTTAGTTGGTATTGGTATCTGGAAAATTGCTAACTATGGAGCTACTGCATGGGAGCTGTGACAAAGTGATAGAAGTTAGTCTTATACCTGATAAAATAGATTGGCACCCCCCTGGGGACCTTTTAGAGATCATAAAAGCCTTCTTAGATGTTCTTACTGTTTTTGCGTTTATCGGATTGTTAATAATCATTATTTACTCAAAAAATAAATATCCAATAATTGAACGGCGACGTACTTTATGGCCGATGATCGGATTCACTGTGCTTGGAGTTATTTCTATGACGATGGATGCTATTGATGAATTCTTTTGGTTCTCCCCCAAAGAATTTTATGATGTCTTATGGAAACCTTTTCGCCTGTTATTGTTTATGATTGCTATATTTTTATTAATAATCACTTTCTATTATTTTTACAAATTCTCTGATCGTCTCTTTGGAGAAGAAAAAGCATAATTTAAGGAACAGTGGCCCACTGTGATTAATGGGGTTTATATCTTTTGGACCTCTGGATTACCCATTTTTCATACTACTTT
>JBHLKC010000134.1:0-8414 GCA_048887065.1 Candidatus Hodarchaeota archaeon | reverse complement strand
AATTTCCTTATTTATCAATCGTTGAATGACAGTTATAACCAATCAATAATTGTTCCCATTTTTGTGTTTATAAATTCTGATCTAGACATTTATCGATTTCATCAAAATAAAAGAGATAATCGCCTTCGATTCTATTTTTTTTCAGTGCTCTCAAGCAATAATTTAGCTGGCCTCTATGATAAACTGTGTGAAGAACATATTGAAGTAAAAAATCTTCTCGCTTTAGACAAAAGGAGTCACTATCTCGCCGTAGGATTGACACAGTTCCAACCAAGTTTTCATCTAAAGTTTTTACCAAGATGTTATCCAAATCCTTCCAACAAGCCAATAGTTCTTTCTTTGAAAATGATTGGATTTTCTGGATTGTTTTTTCAAATGTATCTTCAAAGTATTCTAAATTCATATCTAATGTGTTAAAACATGTAAGTAAAGCAAATATAATATGTTCAACTTTCGTTTGAATATTACCAAGAATTTCTCCTAGATTCTTCTTGAATTCTTCGTCTGTTAAACCCATTAAGATTTTTCGTGTTTTTTCTCCTACCCAGTAATGGTACTTTGCCAAATTCTCTAATCCCATTTTACTACCTCTCATTAAATTAAGAAATATTGTGATTTAGATATGGATCGGTTGAATAATGTAATGTTTTTGGTATTTATTTAAGACAATAAAGATGAATGGTAATTTCCTCTCTTAAAGAAATTTCGTTGGATTTATCTGTGTGAGAGTGATTGTTCGATTAGAATGAACCAGATATTTACTCAATCACGGGAGACTACTCTCGCAACAAATAATAAGGTCAAAATAATCAAACTTACAATTAATAAACCAAGAATAATAACATCAAAATCAGTTGGTTGAGGCGTGGACCATGCATAAAAAGCAACCAACAAATTCAAACCCGATAAACTACCAAACAAAGCAGTAAGCAAGTTTAAACGTTTAGTTACCCGTTTTTCCTGATCTAACGCAAGTAAATTCATTTTACCACGAATATAGGAATTTGCACCTTCAACAGATCTCTCCACTGATCTCGCAAAGTCGAGCCAAGAATTCATTAAACTCAAATTAAAATTTGGAAAAAGCTTCTGAATCAATGGTTCAGAGAGATGTGGTACGATAGGTGTTAAATGTCCCTGCATGCTCGAAATAGATGGTTTTAGTTTGAGAAATTGTTCTTGAATCAATTGGATACTGTCTAATACTTCGCTTAATTGGGGGACAGTCATTTGTTGGGGACTTGCAGCACGCATTTCTGTCGTTATTATTGATAACTCATCAAGCATCTTTTGAAGCGCTGGTTCGATAGTTTCCCAAGTAGTTAGGAGTCCCTTTTGCATTATAAGAGCTTCATTCACCTTTTGAAATGAAATAATAGGGATCTGATCAATCCCCATTTGAACAAGACAAGTTTCAGGAGCAGAAGATCGTTCATAATCTGGAGCAAGAATATCTATACTAATATTCTCTGCATTCTCGAAACCAAGATAGTATGATACATAATACGAAACGTAGTTTTCTGTTTTTGATTCTTTACTAAATAGTTCTTTTGGATCGACCTGATAATGTTTAGTTAACCATTTCTCCAAATCCTCGAATAATTCATTTAATTGAGAAAATATAGTAGCACCAGCTCGTGCTGGGAAGCCTGCTAATCCAAAAATTAAAGGATCTCGCAAAAATTCTTCATCTAGGTTGAGAGGCCAGAAATTATGTCTAATAGTCATAACCCAGTTAAGATGTTTTTCAAAAGTAATATCCAGCGTCATACCATATTTCCATTCATAGATCAAACCTAATTGCTTAAGAGGGACTTTTCTTAATCTAAAAGCGGTACGAATAATTTCTTCAGTTATTTCTTGGTTGAAAGGTACAACAATTTGAAAAGCAGCCATAAAATGGGCTTGATCTTTCCAATGACTGAGCATTGATTCTAAACCGTGTTCTAGAAAGATACCACATGAAGGACAACAGCTACTAGACGTATGGATTCGCTGTGGGCAGGATTCAACACCTCCTAAAGATATAGCAACTTCACAGCGATCACAACAATGAAGAAACTCTGGATCATCCACTAACATTAAACCATGTTTCCGAGAGAGGTTGTCAAGAACCATAATGCTCACCCATTTGAACGAGAGTACTATAAAAAAATTTCGCTGCAGCAAAGAGAGAGCGAACAGAATAAATTTGATCACAATAAGACTGCTTTTATAGTTATGGTTATCGAGATTTAAGAGAGATTTAAATGAGAAAAAGGAAGGGTTAGGTAGCTGTCTATTAAATTGTCTTATCTTTGCTAAATAATGAAGGGAATTTTTGCTGGTTCAACACCGTGTAAGCGGAGATATACTAGAATTTGACCTCTATGTTGCACACTATGTTCTAACATCTCTAGAAGGATTTCTGCTTTAGTAGCGGGACGATTGAAATCTTCAAGTACATCATTCAGGACAGCAGGTGATAAATAAAGGTTATCTAGACAGTATTGGATTTTTGTTACAACAGCCTCATATAATTCCCATATCTTTTCGATTGTTGGAAATTTAGCTAGGTCATACTGTAAAGGCTCCCACACATTCAAAGCTAAACCTCTTGTGTAATATTCATACGAACGGATCATATGCAATAAAATTTTCCCCAAGGAGCGGCCAGATGCTATAGGTTCACTCCTTAGCATATCATCGGTGATTTGATTAATAAGTAATCTATTTTCCGCAAAATTTCGGTAGATAGCATTTCGTAGGAGATGAAAGATCATAAGCAATTCCTCTTGATTTAGTTTTAAGAATTTCTTGTTTAGGTAATATGAAATTTTGTAGGTTTTTTTCAATCTCGTAGGCATCAGGGATAATTAGAAGACTGTCAGATTAAAGATTGAGGTTAAATCTAAAGAAATTAGGATTGATAAATTCGATATTTTCAAGCGTTTATATATGAACGGATATATGGTATAATTGAATTGATTTCGCAACAAAAATCATTTTTTACGCCACCTTGACCTCGAAAACATAGGTATTTTGTTAGAATATTGATATTTATGTTCAACAATTACTAAAAAAAGGGATTTCTTTTTTTTAATTTAACAATTATTAGAAAATTCCTTGTTTAATACTCATACGGAGAGATTATTCAGGTCGTCTTTTATATTTTCGATCCAATTCAACTCATTTAACCCATTGCAATGATTGGAGTTGAAGAGCTTTGAGAGGGTTCTCTTTTTTTCGATTCTCACATGGTTATTTTAAAGAAAATAAGGGGTACGGAAATATTATTCAAGGATTGTTGCTTTGTATAATTTGTTTAAATTTAATAATCATAGCAATTCCAACCCAAGAAGATTCATTTTTAGAATCCGATGATATTATTACGCAATTATTAAAAGGGTTTGGACTTGAGAAAAAAGAGAAACAATCCTATCTATCAATACCTACTCTTACGAAAGATCATATTCACGATTCTAAATCAGCTTCTTTTAATAATCGTTTTAGACTATCTTCACATTATGTTCCTGGTTGGGCTGATACAAGGTGGCAATTTCGCAAAAATATTACGATTGATAATGCAAAAGTTAGTTCTGATCTAAATAATTTTCCAGTTTATATTGATCTGTATGATTCTGACTTGCAAAATGAAGCACAGGCTGGAGGAGGAGATATCTTTTTTTCTAATGCTTCTGGACACTTACTCGATCACGAGATAGAAGTTTACGATCGAGTATATAATTCTACTCACGCTCACTTGGTTGCTTGGGTAAAGGCAAATGTTTCTAGTACTCAAGATACTATCTTATCAATGTATTATGGAAATCCAACTACACCAAAACAAGAAAACTCAGAAGCCGTCTGGGATTCTGCCTTTAAAGGTATATGGCACTTAAGTGAAGATCCTTCAACAGTAGGCCCTCAAATAAAGGATAGTACATCAAATGATAATGATGGAACTGCTTATGGATCGATGACATCCAATAATCAAATCGATGGAAAAATGGGGGGGAGTCTAGATTTCGATGGGGTTGATGATTATATTTATTGCTCAAACGATATTTCTTTAAATATGGGATCAGGGGATTTTACCTTTGGAATGTGGTTTAAAATATCTACAGTAACAGATCCCACACCACTAGGTGGAAAAGGTATTTCTGGTGGAGGTGGAAAAAGGTATACTATTAGTATGGGACCGAATACTGAATGTTCTCCAGGTCAAATCAAAGGAGAAATTGATGATGATACTACTAAGGAATATCTAAAAACTTCAGCTCGATATGATGACTCAAAGTGGTATTATGTAGTGTTAGTTCGAGACGGTACGAATTTAAGATTGTACCTTAATGGCACTCAAATAGCTGTTGAACCTATAGGGACATATGGTAATATCGATATGGATTCTCCTTTTTATATTGCGAGAATTGAACCTTTGGTTGAACGTTTAAACGGACAAATCGATGAAGTAAGAATATCAAATGTAGCTCGAACTCCAGGTTGGATTAGTACTGAGTTCGAGAATCAGAATAATGTTCAAGATTTTTATTCAACTGGTTCGGAAGAAAGATATTCGGATACCGCTGAATGGCAGTTTCCAGGATTGAAGTATCGAAAAAGTATCACCATTGATGCAACGAAGGTAAGTGGAAGTGGGAGTTTATCTAATTTTCCATTAGCAATTGATTTATTTGATACTGACCTACATATCTCTTCCAAGGTTCAGGCTGATGGTGATGATATAATATTCACAGACTCAAATGGGAATAAACTTGATCATGAAATAGAGAAATTCAATCAAAATTCAAACGCTACTCATGCTCATTTAGTAGCTTGGGTAAAAATTCCTAGTCTATCAACAACAATAGATACCCAACTTTTCATGTATTTTGGAAATCCTGGTCTATCTTCCCAAGCCAATCCATCAGCTGTGTGGAATTCAAACTATAAAGGGGTATGGCACTTAAATCAAGACCCAGCTGGAACTCCTCCACAAATAATAGATAGTACTTCAAATAATAATGATGGAACAAGTTCAGGTTTAAGCTCAGGTGACCTAACAACTGGAAAAGTTGATGGTGGTTTGAATTTCCCTGATGCGGGTCTTCCTTATATTAGCATGGGAGATCAAGCTTCATTAAATATGGGATCAGGGGATTTTTCACTAGAATTATGGTTCAGATATGATTCTGCAGATAATAATGCTGGGCCTTTAGCGGGAAAAGGAGCGTATGGAAGTGGTGGAAAAAGATATTTCATTGCATTATATACTGGAAGTGGTAATATTAAAGCTGAAATAGATGATGATACCACAAAATTCGCAATTGAATCAACTTTAGCATACGGGGACGATATTTGGCATCACGCTGTGATGGTAAGAGATGGCAATTGGCTAAGATTTTATATCGATGGTGCTGAAATTGCATCACCATTAGATATTACAGGAGAAGGAAGTCTTGATAATGCAGGAATGCCATTCACAATTAATACACTTTCAAGTGATCAAGGCCCAACTTTTAGTGATGATGCAACTATTCAAATGGATGAAGTCAGAGTTTCAAATATTGCCCATTCCGCTTCTTGGATTTCCACAGAATATAATAATCAAAACAATACTAATGAATTTTATTCCGTTGGTTCTCTTGAAATATATGGAAATTGGGCCCTTCCTTATCTCAGGTATAGAAAAGATATAGTTATTGATAGTTCCAAGGTTTCAGGAACTGGAAATCTCTATAATTTTCCTATGTTGATTGATTTATATGATTCTGACCTTTATATGACTGAAAAAGTGCAGAGTAATGGAAACGATATCGCTTTCACGGATGGTCGAGGGGCACGATTGGACCACGAAATTGAATTATTTGATCAAGCTGGAAATGGAACTCATGCTCATCTGCTAGCTTGGGTAAAAATACCAGTTCTTTCTGGAACTATAGATACAACAATCACGATTTGGTATGGAAATAGTGCAGTAGAGTCTTTAGCTAATCCTGGTGGTGTTTGGGAAGATTTTGGGGGAGTTTGGCATTTAGATGATGATTTCTTAGATTCTACTTCAAATAATAATGATGGAACAAATTATCAATCGACGGATATTTCGGGCCAAATCTACGATGGTCAAGATTTTGATGGAGTCGATGATTATATTAATACTGGTTCAGGTAGTAGTATTGATAATATATTTAGTGGTGGAGGTACGATATCCGTATGGATCCATCCTGAAGGATGGGGAGGCGCATCATATGGTCGAATTTTAGATAAGTCTTTGGCAACAAGTGGTACAGATGGTTGGGTTCTATGTCTTGATGGCGTGACTGGAAGTCCTCCCCCTCCTCTTTGGACTAATCAATTATTATTTTATCGTGATTTTAGTAATAATAGAGGACTTTGGATGACTGGAGACGATACTATAAGTCTCGATCAATGGCAATATATAGTAATCAGCTATGATGATTCTTCTGATTCAAATGATCCAGTTGTCTACATTAATGGTGTTTTGCAAACAGTAACCGAAGATGTCGGAGAAACACCATCAGGATCCGCTTCTAGCGATGCAGCTCAATCTCTTTATATCGGTAACTTCATGGGAGGAGCTCGTACGTTTGATGGAGGAATTGATGAAATTAGGGTTTCATCAGGTGTTCGTACCATTGAGTGGGTCCTTACTGAATATAATAACCAGCTAAATCCTGAAAGCTTTATTTCAGTTGGAAATGAAACACAAAGATTGTGGGCTGATGCAACATTCAGTTATTCAAAAGATATTGTCATAAATCCTACCAAAGTACCAGAAGATTCGGAAAATTTCCCTGTATTATTAGATATTGCAGATAGTGGGTTAAAAAACGGAATTGTTCAACCAAATGGCGCTGATATCTTATTTTTTGATCCTTCAGGAACAAAGTTAGATTATGAGATCGAAAGTTTTCAACAAAACAGCACTTATGGTCATTTAATTGCGTGGGTAAAGGTTCCACATATCTTTAGTACAGATTACACAACTGTATCAATGTATTATGGAAATAAGCAACTTAAAGCTCAACATAATCCTGAAGGAGTTTGGGGTTCCAATTATGGAGGAGTATGGCATCTAAACGAAGAACCGTATGGTTCTGCTCCTCAAATTCTTGATAGTACCTCAAACGATAATGACGGAACTACTGCTGGTGTTGCCGGATCTTTAGCTCAAGTAGCAGGTCAAATTAATGGCAGTTTATCCTTTGATGATCAAGATAATTTTGTGAACATACCAAACGATAATTCTCTACAATTTTCTTCAGATATCTGGGTTTCAGCATGGGTCAAGACCACAGATACTGATAATGATGTCGATGTGGTATTAGCAAAATGGGATAGTACTTCTCCAGATCAGAATTATTTCCTTGCAAAGTTAGGGAGCTCTAGCACTTTCGAATTTTTTGTAGACTCTTCTGAAAGTGTATCCATAAGTTTAAGCAAAATAAATGACGGTATTTGGCACTATATTGTGGGAGTCGCTGATTCCGCAAATGGTGAATTAAGATTATATGTTGATGGTGTATTAGAAGCTACAGACGTTTATGATGGGTCTTCAGTTACAAGTACAACTCCTCTCTATATAGGGAGAAATCCTGGAGCTGCTGCTGATCAAGCATGGAGTGGACTACTTGATGAATGCCGGGTTTCTAATAATATTCATTCTGAAAATTGGATTCTAACAGAGTATAATAATCAAAATGATACTACTAATTTTTATTCTCTTTCCTCTGAATTCTCATTAGATGTTTCTCCACCAATAATTACTGGTTTTGGAGTTGAGGATTTAGGTACAGGCATAGGGAAATATTGGGCCGACATCACTGATTCCATATCAGATGTATCTGACGCTAAAATCACTATTAATGGTACTGAATATGATATGAGTTTTAATGGTTCACTTTGGATTTATAATGCTTCAATAATATTTGGTGGATATTATGAATATCAAATCACAAATACTTCCGATGTTCGCGGCAATTTCTTAACTTCTGCTTCAACTGTAAAGCAGGTTACATTCATTAATGACTATATTGCCCCTAATGTTGATCAGTGGAATTTCGATGATGCTATTGGCCCTTATGGGACTTTCAAGGCAAATGTGAGTGATCCTTGGGGAGATCTCGATACAGTTATTGTTAATATCACAGAATTGAATAGTGTGCCTCGAAATGATTTATGGGCGGTCATGAGGCTGACCGCTTCAGGATATATGAATGATACCATAAGTATGCCTGGAGGGTCAACCTTTTGGTATGTGATTACAGTTAATGATACGGCAGGGAATTCAAACACGACGAGTCCTATTCCTGATGTTGTTCCTGATTTCAATAGTCCTCCTGAGGCTCAAAATGTAACATTATCCCGGGATATTGCTCTTGAGCTTTTACCTGTTTATAGTAATTGCAGCCTCT
>JBHLKC010000133.1:0-8416 GCA_048887065.1 Candidatus Hodarchaeota archaeon | reverse complement strand
AGTGTGCTTCTTTTAAAATGTTTAAAGCTTGTTGAGATAAAATATATACACCAGTATTCTCTAGAACTTTCAAAGTTGCCTGATGAATTCTTTCTACTTGTTCATTTGAAAGAATTGTTAATGGAGGAAGATTGTTTTGAATGCCTAGAAGCATAATAGCACCTATTTAGTAGAAAATCCATTTTAAAATTGATTTTTTTCTTGATTCATAATTTTTTCAGTTGTTATAAAAAAAAGTGTTTAAAGCATGTTTTTTTGGAATTATTTCAATAGCTCTAATTCTCTGAAAAAGTAAGCTAATCATGAATGGCTTAAATAAATGATAAAATCATCAAATTCTGCAAACTAAATATTTTTTAATCGAAATTCTACAATTAAGTACTATAGTTATTAGACATAAAAGGTGTTAAAAAGTGCCACTGAATTTATATTTGCGTTCATTATGGATTATGACTTTTCTCTGGGGATTAGTTTTTGTACTTGGGATGGTACTAGCCTACTTTATTTCTGTTGTTGGTATAATTCCCCCAGGCTCTGAATATTTAATAATAGTTCTTCCAATTATCTTTGCATTAATAGTAGTCGGAATACAATACTTAATATCTCCTTGGATAATGGATATTACGCTTTCTTGGGTTTATGATGTGACCAAGTATCAAGTTGATGAGCTCCCTGCGCCGTTAAGTAATTTTCTTTTCCAGCAGATGCAGCTACATAATTTTTCATTAAAATGGGTGGCTGTAATTCATGATAACAATCCAAATGCGTTCACTTATGGTCATACGAAGAAAAGAGCTCGATTAGCCATAACTGAAGGCATTTTAAATTACTTAGAAGAAGATGAACAGATAGCCGTCTTAGCACACGAGTGTGGACACATAGTGCATCGTGATTTCATCTGGATGACTGTTGCAGCCGCAATTCCTCTTATCTGTTACTCTTTTTACCAAGGCCTCTGGACTTTTGCACGAGTATCCGCTCGTGGTCGTGATGATGATGCTGCAAAAGTTGGGGCTGTAGCTCTTGTTGTAGCTATTGGTGCCTGGATCGCTTACTATTTATCACATTTTCTTGTCCTCTTCCTTTCTCGTGTCAGAGAATACTACGCGGATCGTTTCTCTGCTGAAGCAACCGGTAACCCTGGAGCTCTATCACGTGCTTTAGTGACAATTGCTTATGGAATGGTTCGGGCAGAAGCTGAAACAGCTCAAAAAATGAGTGATGAGAGTGCTACTCCAACAGAACGAAGACAAGCCTCAAAACAGAATGCTTTTGTTGTGGGAATGCGTTCTTTGGGCATTTTTGATTCTAGAGGTGCTAGAAACTTAGCGATGTCTACTTATGGACGTGGAGCTGAATTTAATCAAGAGGCTGTTGCAAAAGCAGCTCAGTGGGATCTTTCGAACCCATGGGGCGGTTTTCTTGAATTATATTCAACCCATCCTCTTCCAGCTAAAAGAATTCGTTCTTTAAATAAAATGCAGGAAGAACAAGGGCTTCCTCCAGAATTTCCTGGGGTCGGAAAAATTAAACTTCCAGAAAGCTTGTGGGATGAGTTTATTGTCGATTTATTCTTGTTGTATGTTCTACCTATTCTTTTCTTTGTATTGCCTATTGCTGGTGGAATCATAGTTATGGTAACTGGCTTTAATCCTTTAATTGGTGTCGGATTAGGTTTGCTTCTATTTGCTTTACTTTGGAAGTGGAGACGTCGTGAGAAGTATCCCAAGATTAAAGATAGTGATCCTACAGTTTCAGTTGTTCATTGTCTTACTGACCAAACAAAGAACTCATACTACGAAGCTTCACCTCTTAGAGGTAAAAAAGCTGTTTTTGAAGGCCGAGTTGTAGGCCGTGGTACTCCAGGATTCTATCTAAGTGAAGATCTGGTTATTCAGGATCAAACTGGTATAATTACCTTAGATTACAGTCCTGCGATTCCAATTATCGGAGGTTTAATGTCATTATTTTTCGCATTGTTCCGTAGTCCAGGCATACAAGGCCGAATGGTTAAAGCATACGGGTGGTACCACAGAACTCCAACGCCAATTCTTTCCGTTTGGAAAATTATCACTGAAGATGGCCAGCAGTTCAAGAATCGCTGGTCTGGACTTAATTGGCTTTTCATGTGGATCGTAATAATTATAGGGCTATTTTTCCTCGTTTCTGGCTTAGCTGTTCCAACAGTTTAAGCTATTCCCTTTTTCTCTTTTTTTTCTAAAAGTAATTAAGTTCCCTATTAAATATTCAAAAGCCCCATATCCTTTCTATATTGACGTTGTTCCCTGATTTGATGTAAATCCAATTTAGCTAAAATAACACCTTCCTCACCACTTGGGATTGTTGATATTATTCTTTGTCCAGTTCTTTCTTGATTTCTAAATTTTTTTGATGGATCAGCGAAACAGCTTGCTCCTGCACTCCAATAAGGTTCACGAATCGGCTGTTTCGCAGTATCACTTATAACGACTGCCGCAGCTGCCTCTTTAGCTCTTATAACTGCTAAATTATGCCATAAAAACCGTCCATAGTTAGTATAGGATGAATCTTGAAGTGTCGTGAGAATTGGACAAAATAGAAGATCGACTTCTTGAGTAACCAGAGAGGAATAATCAGATGTATTCCATAAATCGCTACAAATACGAATTCCAGCTTTCCAGTCATTAATTTTCCAGATTAGTTCCTTCTTACCAGCGTTGATACCTTGAATTTTTTCATACCCAAATGGTTGTCGTTTATCGTATGTTCCAACTAGGGTTCCTGAAGGATCGAAAATATGAGATCTATTTAAGTAGGAATCAACCTGATCCTTAATTAGCTGACTCCCCCCTATTATCCACTTCTTTGAAGAATCAGCGAGTTCCTCTAGGAATCCTATTGATTTCTCAAATATAGTTTGATTATAGAAATCTTTCCTTATTCCATTCCAATATTCTGGAAAACATATGACATGTGAATTTTCAAAAAGAACTGAATGTTCTTCAAATAACTTGTTATAATTTGATAAATTAAAATCCAAATCATTTAATTTAATTTTTGGCTGAAGTGTTATAACTTCCAGCTGTTCAAAGGCATTCACGGCGGTGTCGTCCGATCTAACACTAATTGAGTGATATCCATTGATTTAATTGGGGATTGTATTTTTTTGAGATGTTGATCAATCTGAACGAGACAGGATGGACAGGAATTAAGACATAACTCTGTTCCTTTTTCTTCCATTTGTTTAATTAATCGATGTGTAATTTCACCGGCAATATTTGGATTAGTTGCTTTTAATAATCCACCTGCACCGCAACAAAGAGCATTTTGGCGGTTATTGGTAAGTTCTAGATTTTTCACCCCTGGTAGTGAGTTTATAAGATCACGAGCGACATCGTAGACGTCACAATGGCGTCCAAGCTCACAGGGGTCTTTAAAAGATACTTTAACAGGACTATCATTTAAAAACCTTAGTTTTTTTGCTTTAATCAAATTTAAAATGAATTCCATATGAGTGATAACTTTAAACGGTAGTTCTTTAGCTAATATTCTAGGATATTCTTTTGAAAATACTCGGTAGCAACCTGCACACGAAACAATCAGGTTTTTTATTCCTAATTTCTCAATTTCTGTTACGTTATGCTTAGCAAACTCCATAGCATTTTCAATGTTACCTCCCAGTAAAAAAGGATTTCCACAGCAATATTCTGTAGGAGAAAATATCGAGATTCGTTCATCAGCTTGTTTTGTTAATTTGAGGATCGCCACAGGTGTTTCTGAAGCAAGATAAGCGTATGATCCAACACATCCAATGAAGTAACCAAATTCAGCTGGTTGGTTTACCCATTCATTGTATATATCTTCCACTTCTATGTTCCAGAAGTTGCGATCTTCCTGATCCATTCCATAAAAATTATTACTTCTTTTCAAGTTTCGATACATCTGAAGCACGATTTTGGGTAAACGGTCTTGAATTAATGTTTTTAATTCCGAATAAACCTCAGTTAAGGGTATATTTACTATACACTCTTGTTCACAAGCCCCACAGAAAGTACATTGAAATAATCCTTCAGTAAGTGCATCCAATCCCTCTTTATCGTTTAAATAACCTTGTGCTAAATTTCGTGCTGTTATCATCTTTCCTCTACCAGTAGAAATTTCATGGTAAGTGGAAAGAAATGTAGGACATGCAGCATTATTATCAACACAATAAGCACAATATGCACAGATAAAGAATTCGTCATAATGCTTAAGGGATTTTAAATTCAAAACAAAGAACCTCAAACGAGTCTAGATGAAAATAGTACCTTAAGTTTTTTTGAATTTCTATATAGTTAGCAGAAAAGTATTATAGACTTTTTAGAGTCTGGAATAATGCAGAGGAATATATTAAAAGGGAACATAGCCATAACTCATCAAAAATTCCTGTTCTTCAGGGCTGAGAGTTTTCCCATCATCCCGTTTTTTCAATAATACTTGAATTCGTTCCTCAATTTCTCCATAAATTTGTTTGTGTGTCTCTTCTGCGATTAATTTTTTTATTTTAACAATTTTCCCCTTTAAAGAATCGAGTTCCTCTTGTTTTGAATCAATAGCAATTCTAAGATCTTCAATCCGTTGAAGATGATTGACAAATTCATTATGAGCTTTGTCTTCTTCTTCTTTCAATGGACGTATTCGTGAATACATTTTTTGAATTTTAGCGGTAACTTCTCTTTTATCGGCCTCTTCTTGAGAAATTTGTTTTTGGATATTCATTATTTCTTGTTCGATTTTTTCTCTTGTTTCAGGGATATTTCCCAAGTAATCTGCGACCATAACCTCGTTTCGTAATTCTAGTAGAGCAATTCTATCTTCTATCCTTTTAATTTCTTCTACTAAAATTTCTTCATCCTCTCTTGAAAGAGAACTCGTTTGTTGTTTAAATTCTAGTTCATAAAGGTGATATTTGAGTTCGACTAGAGTAAGCTGCTCCAACTGAGCTGGTGTTAAAATCTTAAACACTGGACCATCAGATCGTTGA
This sequence comes from Candidatus Hodarchaeota archaeon, assembly GCA_048887065.1. GTDB lineage: Archaea > Asgardarchaeota > Heimdallarchaeia > Hodarchaeales > Hodarchaeaceae > Hodarchaeum. Next base: position 3,414 of record JBHLKC010000133.1, on the reverse strand, counting down.
GCTTGTCGTTTAAGAAAGTCGCGTCTTTTCTTTAATCCATCGAGTAAATCTTTTTGTGATTCACGTGATTCAATTTCTGGAGTAGTTTTTTCAATGAGAGCTTGTCTTTCTTCTTTGAATCGATCTCTCCGTTTTCTAAAACGAGTAGCTAATTTCTGTACATTCTGATATTCTTCTCGCATTTTCTTAATTTGGCTAATTAAAGCTTTTTGTTGCTCATAATGAAGCTTAAGCTGATCTTTTTGAGATTTCAATTCCATCAACCTTAATAGTAAGGTTATTGAATCAGATTACTACTGTTTTACAAAAATTTAGGAAAAATAGCTAAATAATTCTTTGTTCTACTAGTTTAAACCAAGTACCTCTAATATTAAGGAGATATAGACATTAATTAATAGGTTATCCCTTGAGTGCTTTTCACATTGATTAGTAATAGTATTTAAGATTGGTAGATAGATTTCCTATATAATAATCATAACATAGATAAAGAAAAAGAGGATTTATTGATGGACTTTTTTGAGGTTGTAATTAGAAATAAACGGTTCAAAGAGTATCGCCCAGACCAACCATCACTCAGTTCTGATCAGATAAAGCAGTTGATGGCTTGTGCTCAGCTATCCCCTTCTCTCTCTGAGATTCAAAATTATACGTTCATTATTATTACTGATAAAGATTTGAAAAAGAAGTTGTCAAAGCTGACGGAGGAAAGTAAATGGATTAGTAATGCAGCTGCAATATTTGCTGTTGTAGTCGTCATGGATGAATCAGATGATGATGTTAATATCATTGATGCAATTATATCGAGCTCTCAGTTGATGCTTGCTGCGACAGCAGCTCATTTAGGAAGTAACCTCGTAGTTGAGTTTGATCAAGCTTTAGTTAATCAGCTTTTAGGCGTTACAGATGAAAGACTTTCTGTTATAGCAATCATTCCTATTGGTGAAGTATTAGACGAAGGTACGCAAGGTTATAAAAGAACTTTATCAGAATTGTCAAATCATAATCAACTAGGACAGATTTACCAGTTTGATTGAAATTTCGTTATATGTACAAAGAGTTGGTTTCTATCCACAAATATTCCATTAAAAAACCACAGTTTAACTTTTTGATGATTAGGGTAGGAGCAGTAAATTTCGCCTTATACACTAATCAAATTGACGGAATTGCTGAATACTCCTGTGAAATCTCAGATTCACCCATTTCCGATTTATCCTTAGGAAATTATTCTAAAGGAGAAAGGAATATTCCAATAATAAATATTAAGAAATATCTCAATTGTAAAGATCCTATTTTTATGCATACTTCTCAAACACGAATCATCTTTGTAAGCGATAGAAATGCAAATCATAATGTAGGTTTTGGTGTTGATGCTATATTAGGTTTCTATCGTAATTTAACACCGTTAAGGATACAAAGATCTGATTTGGATTTCAATTCTAATTTGAAATGCTTTCAAATAGAATTTAAGGTTATCATTGACGCTAAAAGTGTTCCAATCTTAGATCTTACAAGTTTAATTGACTTTTCAAGTTTAATGAACCAACTAAACCCATAGACTCAGAAAAAAATTTATTAATACACTTTATTTAATTTGATTAGGTGGGATATACAGTGGAAAGTCCTGGTGTATCAGATAAAGTTTTTTGTCTTTTCGATGTACCAAGAGAACTCGATTATTTTTTGAACTCAGCATTAGCTAGAATTGATATTAAGCGATATCTAATTGCCTTTTCACATTCTGATTTCTCATCAACAGTTTCTCGTCTTTCCCAGAGTAATGGATTTAAAGTTATGAATATCAAAGTTCCACAAAAAGTTACTGCAAAATGGAAACAAATTTACTCTGATCAATTTGTAAGTGCTTTTTTTTCTTCTCTTCCTAAGACTGATGAACTACATAACATTTATCTTGATTTTACAAACTTGAAAGTATCAAAAAAGTTTGTTGAATTCATAGAATCTTCGTTTGAGGATAAGTTCACCGAATTAAACATTGGATATTCGATTTTTACCTTATTCTTTGAAAATAAGATTACTCATACGTTAGTAAATCAACTTATTCCTCGGTACCAATGTGTTTGTTTAAGAGCGTCTCAGATCTATCCAAATTTTTTTTATGATTCTGGTACAAAACTTCCGACCAATCTTAGGGATATTTATCAGCCAATCGAAATCCTCTTTGAAGAGCTAGAAAGAAATACTCTTGAATATGAACGTATCAATAAAGAACTTTTCATGGTAAAAACAGAGAATAGTGTTCTTGAATCCTCCTTAGCTTCAATCTTAGCAATTGAAAAAGGAGATATCAAAAAGAAAGGAGCACCAGCTGATATTGTCTCTGTGCTAGATTATCACGATTTAAAAAAACGTTATAATCAGAAAAGTCAAATGCTTTCAACAATTACTCACGATTTAAAATCTCCTTTAGCAGCAATTCAGGGGTTTGCGGAGCTTTTAAGAGATGGATTAGTAGGGCCTGTCACTTCCGAAATGCAGACGCATCTTGAAGTTATCATCTCAAACACAAAAAGATTAGGGCGCATGGTTGAAAGTATCTTAGAGTTCGAAAAATATGACCAATCAGAATATATTACGCAACGTAAGACATTTGATCTTATCGAACTTATTCAGGATGCAAAAATGTCAGTTCTCCCTCAAATGATTCAAAAAGCACAAGATATTCAGATTTTTACTCCTGATACATTAGATATGGTTGGTAATCGAGAGTTATTATTCCGTGTGCTACAAAACATATTAGATAATGCAGTAAAATACTCTCCTCAAGAGAAAGGAAAAATTGAACTATTTGCTGAGAAGCAAAATATCAAAGGTCAGAAAATTGTTAAAATAACAATAAAAGATAACGGTTTTGGCTTCACAAAAACCAATTTAAAGAGAGTTTTCGATCCATTTACTCGATTTGAACCTGGTTCTACCTCTACTGGTTTAGGTTTATCTATTAGCAAAAAAATAATCGAAATTCACAAGGGTACGATTGAGATTACTTCTCCTGGAAGGAATAAAGGGACATCAGTGGTTATAGAATTACCCAAAACATAATAAACTTCAGAGGCACTTTTCTGGCGAAATGGATAATTTAAATGAAATTTTGAAGGTATTTATGAAAACAAAATTTTCTATTAATCCGTTTCTTCTAGTAAATCCTGTTATTTGTCATCGTATTTCTCTTTAGATGTATTAAACACATAAGGATGAGTTACCCTAAGTTCGTGGAAGATAGCAATTTCATACCCAATCCTTAATAAATAGAAAGAACCAAAGTAAAAAACGATTTACTTTGGAAAAGAACCCTCTCGCTTTGCTTGAAAAGGAATATACACTTCTTATACTTCAATACTTACATTTAAATCCGAATGGACGTAATTTTGAACAAATTTGTTCATCGTTAGAACA
>JBHLKC010000132.1:0-8499 GCA_048887065.1 Candidatus Hodarchaeota archaeon | reverse complement strand
AACAGGGTATTTCCATCCTAATCTCCCAAGTAATTTGTCAATCGGAGTGCGGATAAAAGAAAGCCTAGAAGATAATTTTTTCTGCTCTGATTCCTCAACTTCTTCTACAATGGTTTGTTGCTGGATTCCTTTTTCTAGGAAATCTTTTCTATAGAAGAGAACAATTGAACCTACGATTAAGATACCAACGAGAACAGCAACTAATAGAATGAATTCTTCGTTCCAAGATGCTGACAAACTGTTGTTTACTACCTCAGCTTGTGAAAATAAGCTAAAATCCAGAAGAAAATCGAGTTCTTCCATCTGTCTAGCTGTTAAGTCAACAATAATTGAAAAAACTATATATAATCCACCAACTGCATATCCTGTATTTTTTGAGAAATTAACAGCACAACCCAATGTAGTGAGAAATGTTATGGCTGTTATTAACAGAATAACGAGAACAAAACAGATAGTAAGGTTTGGAACAGCATCCATAGCATCATTTATGCCTAGAAGAGCAATAGCCGTGAAATAGTTAGGAATAGCAATAACTATGATTAAAAGAATCGAAATAAATGAATTCTCCAGAAAATTTATAGTAAGAGATTTTGGAGTCGAGAAGAGAATTTCCTTACCATCCCTTTCATTAATTGGCAATAGGTTACTACCAAGAAAAACACCCACAATAGGCCCATACAATGATAGACTGAATCCACAAAAAAATATTAACCAAAGAGAGAACCCTGGGTTATCTGTTGGAAAATCTCCTAGGAACGTCATGAGTTGAATAAATTCAGTTAATGCTTCTTTACCAGGGTAAAACATAGCAATACCTATTATTAGAAAAAGATAAATGAATATTGCTAATCCAACAACAGTTCGATGCCGATAGCTATGAAGATAAAATCGCTGAAACGTTTTTGAAATACTCATTTTGAACCCTCTTCTTGTCCTTTATAGAACTGTAAGAAGTAGTCCTCAAGACTAGCGGGGGGAAAGACGATTTCTTCAGGTTTCATAGGTATAAGAACCTCAAGATAACGTTCAATTGAATCTGTTTGACGTACAAGGATACGAGCACGATTTTCATCTACTTCAAGTAAACTTTCACCCAGAGATTGAAGTTGCTGATTATCGGGTTTTTGCAAAGTAACTTCTAAGATTCGTGAAACTTCTTTATTAAGTCTATCTACATCTACTACATTAATCAAATGACCATCTCGAACAATCCCTACACGATCACAGATGCGTTGTACTTCTGCAAGATTATGACTACTGAAAAAGATTGTTTTTCCACGTTTTTTCGCGTCTAGGATAAGTTCGTAAGTCTCCTGTTGAAGGAGGGGGTCAAGTCCAGAGGTAGGCTCGTCAAGAATCAACACATCAGGGTCATGCATAAGCGCAGCAATAATACTCACCTTTTGCTTGTTTCCTTTTGATAATTCGCCAATTTTCTTTTTAATCGGAAGGTCAAATCGCTTAACAAGCTCTTTTCGTCTTACACTAGGGATTCCCCGCATACTTTCGACATATGTTAAGAAATCATTGGTAGTGTAGTTCTCAGGAAGGAGACCCGCTTCAGCTATGTAACCAATATTCTCCCGAAGCTTAGGATTCGAGCGTTCAACCTTACCACCATTGATGTATACCTCTCCTGCCGTAGGTAAGAGGATATTCATCATACACCGAATAGTAGTGGTTTTTCCAGCTCCATTAGGGCCAAGGAATCCAAAAATTTCTCCACTGAAAATTTCAAGATTTAAATTCTCAATACCACGAGTTTTTCCATAGTACTTTGTCAGATTTTTTATTTTAATCTTAGTTTCCATTTTTATACACTTTCGCAATTTGCATGATTGTCGCAATTAGCTAGGAATTCTTGTTTGTTGTCTTTTATGAATAATTTATAAATTTTCTTAATTAGGAAAATTTGACAAAAATAAAAAAATATTTATTAATGACCAAAATTCTTCATTATTTGATGATTGATGACTGGAAATGAATTAGATTCCTCAGAGAAAATATTGAAGAGATTTAAAAGTAATATCGTTCAGCTTTTTGAGGAAATTTGGGCACTTCGGGGAAATAATCCCATAGCGGGACGTTTATATGCAATAATTCTATTATCGACAACTCCTCTTACACAAAGGGAGCTAGAAGAAGCCTCGGGTTACTCACGTGGTCAGATCTCCAAAACGCTCAAAGATCTAGAAAGCGCACTTTTTGTCGAAAAGAGTAGGCAGGTTGGTTCAAGAGAGAAGCTTTACGGTCTTGGTTCGAGTTCTTTTCTTGAAACCTTTGCGGATAGAATGAAAATTGCCACTAAAGTTCTTCGCCAAAAGATGGAAATGTTGGAAAACGACGAAAAAGAATGGAATGAGTTACCAACGGAAGTTCAACGTTCTACTGAAGCTAGGCGCATTTTAGAAGTTAGGGAAACTTTCTATAATTATTACGATTTCTACCTGAGTTCAATGGATGATGTGATTAGGAAAATCGAGGAAAAGATCAGACAACTTGATAATGATCTTAGAAAGTGATAGAATTTTTAATCCTAGCAGAAGAGCATGATTAAAACTGTTAATCTCTATACCCACTTTTTTCACTTACTTATGTAAGAATAACTCTTTTTCAATTTAGTTGAACTCTTTCGATTTTTGTCCTGATGACCTTCACAGTCACCATGTTCACAGGATCTAGAAGGAGATTCTGAACCTCAAAAGCAAAGAAGAAAACTAGTTTAAAAGATGATATTTAGATTAGAATTATTTGTTAAAAAAATGGAAAAAATTTAAGGTAAATTACCTAAGCAGAATTCGCTGTAAGGCTTAGTTCATTACCAAAGCAATCCTGAAAGACAGCAACGTCTCCAAAGTTTTCAAAATGGAATTTTTCCTTAATTATTTTTCCACCTTCAGAAATCACTTTCTTCAAAGTGTTGTCAATGTTTGCAACTCGGATGCCAACGTTGAGTCCTTTAGGTCTAATTTTTTCTGTTTGAAAAATACTAATCCCAATTGAATCATTTATCTCGGCATATCCTTGGTTAGGAAATCTTTCACGATCAAAATTCCATTTAAAAACAGTTTCATAAAATTTTATTCCTTTATCTAAATCTAGAACAGGAATCTCTATTCCAACATGTTCCATTTTATTTTCCTTCATTAACTATTGTTAACTTATGAATAAGTACGCTGAAAAAAATGGGATTTAAAATCATATATTTCAGAAAATCGTAATATATCGTTGAATGATGAGTAAAAATTGAAATGCCTTACTTTTTTTTCACTTAATTTTACGCAGTTCTCTTTAATGTCTTTATAAATGCTATCATAATGTCGTCCTAAAATACAATCACATCATTAAGAATAAGCAATTGTAAAAAGGTCAAATTTTTGAGAGATTCCTCATTTGATTTCTCCCTAAGTTCAAAGGAAGATGTGATTGAGAAAATTGAAAAAAGGATTAAACAACTAGAAAATGAGCTTATAAAGAAGTAGAGAATATTTTCAAGATTGATTTCTTCTTTTTAAATCTGTTAAATAATCAGAAGTGAAAATATTATGGGTGAATCCTTTTTTTTAAAACAAAAGAGGATTTAACTACTATTGAATTACTAGATTTATAAACCAGATTTTCTTACAAAACTGATAGAATTTAATTCTTTTTTTATTTGAGTCTAGATTTATTCTAAACTCTTTATTAGTAGAAAATCTTATAAGTTACTGATAACTGTAATACTAGGCTTTCAGATAAAAGTAAATCCGAAAATAATGCATGTAAATACATGCAAGTTAAATAGTAATTTTCGAATGATAGGTAATTCTTCTCTATTATTTATAATTATCTAGAAAGAATAAATGTAGGAGGAAATATATATGATGCGAAAACAAAAAGTAGCCTGTGCATATCTGGCACTTTGCGTAACGAGCTTGTTTTTGTACTCTTTTCTAACCGTTGGAAATCTAGTGGAAATTGAGACCTTCACCATCATTGATGATGGAAATATCACCGACCATCTTTGGTCACCAGATGGAACGAAAATAGCATATATAAAGTGTTTAGATGGACAGATAACCGGTGAACTCTGGGTTGCAGAATGGGACGGTAAGACAATCGGAAATAAACAAATGATATATACTGGTGTGTATATGGGCGGATTAGAAGACTGGCGGGATGACGGTTGGATTCTTTTCCGAGTAGGAACACAACTCCATAGAATAAGAGAGAATGGGAGTGATTTTGCTCTGGTTACATATATCCGTTCCGCATATTATGGAAGATTCATTCCAGGAACGGATCTTGTATTCTTCTCTGGTCATCCTGGAGGTGGATGGTGGAGACCACTTGTGTGCAATGCTGATGGCAGTGGCATGAGATATATCGCTCCTAGTAACTTAAATACATTTACAGTATGTATGAGCCCAACGGGCAACAAGCTTTTCATTGGTGATTCGTGGTATTGGGATGCTGAAACTACAATGTATTCATGTAACCCGGATGGTTCAGGTCTCGTTAATATGGGTGCTTTCGCATATCGAACTGGCCACGTATGCTTAGCAGATGGAAATACAGTCCTTTATTACCACGTTCGAACACGGAACAAAGGAGAACCACCTGCAAGTATTGCGGGTAATATATATGCAATGGATTCAAATGGAGCTAATAAGAGGGTAGTTATTGATGATGAATACATCAATTATCCCGAGTTCAATGGATATCATCCTATTGATGGACAGACATTCTTAATGAGAAGCAACCGCGACGCAGATGGGAATATGCACATATTCCAAATGAACGCAGATGGTACTGGCATTGTTCAATTAACAAAAGGCCCATATAACGATGGTAATGCAATGTATTCCCCTGATGGAGAATTTATTATGTATAACAGGTTACCTGAAGACTATGTTCCTGGTCCTGCACCTTACCCATATGAACTGGTCATTAAAAGAGTTGATGTCGCAAATCCCTGGTCTTCACATCCTGATGACCAAACTGTGGATCGAATGGAGTCTGATGTGAATATCATATGGTATCTGTATGATGATACAGCCCCAGGAGCCTTCATTGTATTACGTAATGGAATTATGTATTCATACCCGTTAGTATGGATAAATGACTCTGCTATTGTGGTTCCAGTAGATACCAGTAAAGCAGGTGATTGGAATTACACAATTGTCTTCACGGATGAAGCTGGTAATCCAGGTCCCCCTGATACCGTCTGGATAACAGTTTTAGACGTGATTGATCCCTGGTCTTCACATCCTGATGACCAAACCATTGGCCGAATGGAGTTTGATGCGACTATCACCTGGTATCTCTATGATGACGTAGCCCCAGGAACTTACACAGTATTACGGAATGATACTGTTGTTGAAGGTCCGACAGTATGGACGAACGATACTGCAATTGTTATTAAAGTATGTCCAGGACCATTAACGGCCAATACGCTGTATTGGAATTATACAATTGTCTTTACTGATGCAGCTGGTAATGATGCTTCGGATACTTGTATCATTACTGTTATTAAACTTGATACTGGTCCTCCGCCTCCTTGGATCCCTGATCCTTTACCTCCTTGGTGGCCCACATAACCTGCTTAGTATCATCAAAAGATTGAGAATGTTAGGATCTAACATTCTCAAACCATTTTCCCCTTTTTTAGGGCCTAAAATGTAAAATTAACAATTTTAGAAAAATAGCTTTCTTTGAATTCTTCAAAATCATTCTCAATACATGAGCAAAATTCATTTTTTAGTTCATTTTGAGTATTTTAAAAATAGGGTGAATTAGATTATAAACTAGAATCCAGATATTCCAATCGTTTCTGTTGAAGGTATTAATATTATAGTTTATTAAAAAAAGGTTTGGTAATTTTCTTAGGCTAAATTCGCTACGAGACTTAGCTTCATTACCAAAACAATCCTGAAATGGAATACCCCCCTAAAATTCAAACTCATCCTTAAAAATACGCAGTTATCAAAAGGGCAGATTTTTGGGAGATTCTTCATACCTTCATTGAAATATTATATTAATATTGAAGCAATGACTGCTGAAATATTGTAAAAACTACAAATGAAATAAATTTATCAGTTCTTAATAAGAAATAATACTCAATTGTGGGATAATTGTGTCAGAATTTGATTTTATAATAAAAAATGGGACAATAATTGATGGAACAGGAAATCCAGGGTATCGGGCCGATGTGGGTATACGAAATAATAAAATTGGGAAAATTGGACAATTAAAAGAAAGTGCACAGAAAGAGATTGATGCATCAAAGTGTATTATAGCTCCTGGGTTTATTGATATTCATAGTCATTCTGATTTTGCTATTCCCTTCGATACTCGGTTAGAGTCAACGATTCGACAAGGAATTACGACAATTGTGACCGGAAATTGTGGTGACTCGTTAGCTCCTATTAATCCTGATAAAATTGATGTATTGACGAAACTATTTTCCATGTTTACTCCCCCAGGTGAAACATTGAACATAACATGGGAATCATTCAAAGAATATCTTGAAGAACTCGAAAGAGGTGGATGTTCAACAAATATTGTACCTCTGGTCGGTTTTGGGACTGTTCGAATTGCTGGTGGTCCAGGTTTTGAGGAACGATCACCGAATGAAGAAGAATTTGATCAAATGAATGAGTTAACGGAGGAAGCAATGCGAGCAGGCGCTTTTGGAATGAGCACTGGACTGATTTATTCCCCACAAGTCTACGCGAAAACTGATGAAATCATTCAACTGATGAAAATTGTTACTAAGTATGGTGGTCTCTATTTTTCCCACATTCGTAATGAAGGATCAATGGTGGTCCAGGCAGTAGAAGAATTTATTGAAATAGTCGAAAAATCAGGTTGTAGTGGAGGACAAATCGCGCATCATAAGGCGTCTGGGCCCACCAACTGGGGAAAAAGCATACAAACACTCAAATTAATCTCGGAAGCCAATGAAAGAGGATTAAACATTACTTGTGATCAATATCCATATAATCGTGGCATGACCTCTCTTATTACTGTTCTCCCACCATGGGTTCATATCGGAGGAGTGGAAAGTATTCTTGAACGCCTCCAAAATTCCACGGATCGAGAAAGAATTAAGAAAGATATTCATGAAGGGATTGAGGGGTGGGAGAACTGGTTTAAAGGTTTAGGGACGGATAAAATCTACATAGCATCCGTTAAAACAGAGTCGTGGCAAGACATTACAGGGAAAAGCCTTGCTGAAATTACCAAAATAAAGGGTAAAATGGATGATTTTGAAACTCTCTTCGATTTAATACTTGAAGAAAAAGGGGAAGTATCCATCACAGTTGAGGGAATGGACGAAAAAGATATTCGACGAATAATAACTGGAAAATATACAATGATTGGTACAGATGGCTGGGGAGTTGCTCCCACTGGCCCGTTGAGCCATGGTATGCCTCATCCTCGTTTTTATGGTACCTATCCTAGAATCTTAGGAAAATTTGTTCGTGAAGAAGGTTTGCTGACTCTTGAAACTGCAATTAGAAAAATGACGAGCTTTCCAGCTCAAAAATTAGGACTAAATGATCGTGGACTTATTAGGGAAGGAATGTACGCAGATCTTGTTATCTTTGATCCTTCAATAGTAATCGATCAAGCAACTTACATCAATCCACACTCTTTTCCTGTAGGGATTAAACATGTCTTTGTAAATGGAGAAATTGTTGTAGAGGATGAAACTCAAAAAGTCATCCTTCCTGGGAGAGTTTTAAGACACTCAATTTAGAAAATATTATGCAATTTACGCACTTCAATTCTATCTTAATTTTTTCCAGCATTCACAAGTCTAATGAATTCAATACCATATTTAACCAAATGCTTCGCCGGTTGTATATGCTGATAATTCTTCGTTTTTTAAGAATAATATAAAAAAAGATTTCAAATTAATAAAAAAAAGAAAGGGGGAGAATTGTTGAAGTTAACTTCAAACATGAATAGTTGTTACATGAAAACTGTAATCAACGTGACCTGCAGGCTGTATGGGACTAACAACTAGGAAGACATAAGATGGTTTTTCCATTTCAATGTCAATTTGGCCACTCTGATAACTATCTAGATCTAAGTCAATGACAGTATATTTTGACGCCCATTTATTCTTACCTTTGAGTTCATAGATTATTGAGACTTGGAAGTATGCTGGGGGGTAAACGTCAGCAGGTGCAAGATCAAACGATTGACCACTAACACTTGCATCAAATATATACCACCCCTCATAAGTCGTATACCAGTCAGTCATATAACGGAAACCAATTTGTACTGTTTCACCTGCGTACGCTGAAAGGTCAAAGTTTATTGTAACAATGTTTTCACTCCAACCTGTAATTCCTGGGAGATTAGCGACAATGTCAGGATGTGTGCCCTCGTGATAATATGTGGTGTCCTCATTTTCAAGTGACTCCCAAGTAGCTGTATCACTGTTATATATTTGGACAAAACCAAAGTCCCAGTTGTCTTCAATGTCCCAGTAGGTGGTGAGTTCTA
>JBHLKC010000131.1:0-8548 GCA_048887065.1 Candidatus Hodarchaeota archaeon | reverse complement strand
GGAAAATAAGTACATTTTGACTAATTTTGCTCTGGTTTAACCACAATTCTTTTTTTCTCACCTAAACTTGGCTGTTAGCGAAACTAATTTTAATATTTTAAGTAATTATACTGTGTTTAATGTAGAATATATTATTATTTTATGAAAAAGCATTATGGTAACTTGCTAGGATAAAATAAAAGGTGGTATTGCCTGATGAAAGATTTATTTCAAATTCTTCAGACATTTGGATACGGCAAAGAAGAAAATGAACAGAATGAAATGATTCTGAATTTAGTCGATGAAATTTGTCTTAAAGAAATCGAACCTTATGCACAAGAAATGGATGGTATTGGTTGTAAGTTCGATACTAAGACAGGAGAGGTTAAATATCCAGAACAGACTTACAAAATCCTTAAGAAATTAAGTGAAAATGATTTAATGGGTTTAGCTATCCCCGAGAAATATGATGGGTTTGGGCTATCGTTTACATTGAATAATGCTTGTTACGAACGAATTTCACGAGCTGATGCTTCTACATCGTTATTCTTTGGACTTCAGAATACAGCTAGTGATGTAATTGAGCATTTTGGCACTGAAGAGGCAAAAGAGCACTATTTACCGAAACTTGCTAGAGGAGAAAAACTAGGGGGACTTTTGTTTACTGAACCAGGTTCTGGTTCTGATTTAGGCTCCTTGAAGACTAAAATCACGGACATTGGGGATCATTATCTTGTTAATGGAACGAAGAACTTCATTTCAAATACTGGTTTAGCTGATACTTTTGTCTTTTTAGCATCGACTAGTCCCGAAAAAGGAAGTAAAGGGTTAACAGCATTTATATTTGATACGGAGGATAATCCAGGTTTCAAGATCACCCGAATTGAAGAAAAATTGGGACTTCATGCCAATGCCACTGGAGAAGTGATTCTAAATGACGCGGTGATTCCTAAAAGAAATGTTTTAGGAGAAATAGATCGTGGTTTTAGTGTTGTTCTTTATGATTTAGCTACAGCTCGAATAGGTATTGGTGCGCAAGGCACAGGGATCGCAGATGCAGCTTATCGAAAAGCTCACACATATGTACACGCAAGGAAACAGTTTGGTAAAACAATAGCGAGTTTTCAAGTTACTCAATTCAAGTTAGCAGATCTCTATACAAAGATCCATTTAGCAAGGATAGCCTATCTTACTGCAGCTCGTATGAAAGACTTGAACCAGAATTTCTCTGAATATTCTTCAATAGCAAAGTTGTATGGTTCAGAAATATCACAGGAAGTAACAAATGAAGCAATCCAATTGCTTGGAGGATATGGATATATCAAGGATTACGATGTTGAGCGTTATTATAGGGATGCTAGAATTACCCCGATTTACGAAGGAACTAATGAAGTACAACGGATCGTTATTTCTAGAGCGGAAATGACTAAAAATTATGCTCCTGATAGGTAGGCATCCTTTCTATTTCCTTCCCTTATTTTTGAGGACCTCTACTAAATTATTTTCATAAGTTTGGAAATCTTTAGAACTGAATAAAACGAAGTGGACTTCTTCAATTGAAGTACTTGATAAATTCTCAATAACTGTTGAAATTGCTATTCTTGATGCGTATTCAATGGGGAAACGGTACACTCCAGTCGAAATTGACGGAAATGCAATTGATTTAGCTCCATATTCTTTTGCTAGAAGTAATGAATTGTAATAACAATTTGTAAGAAGATTTTCCTCATTTTGTCGTCCACCTCTCCAAATGGGTCCTGGGGTATGGATTACCCATTTAGCATCCATTAAGCCAGCAGTGGTTATTCGTGCTTCTCCTGTTTTACAGCCATCTGGATATTTTTCTATACATTCTTGAAGGAGAGATGGCCCTCCAGCTCTATGGATTGCACCATCGACACCACCTCCTCCCCGCAAAGATGTGTTTGCTGCATTGACTATTACATCAGTTTTCTCCTGTGTGATATCCCCTTGAATTAAACGAATGATTGTTGAATTAATGACTACTTCCACTGCAATCAATTCGCTCTGTTATTAAAACTGAATTACTCATTCAATCTTACGTGTCGAGTACCTTCTTCAATGGTCACTATTCCCATATCTTGGAAACGTTGGACAACTTGTTGAACGTTGTAGGTAGCAATACCAGTCATGGTTGCCAATTCATCAATACTAGATGTTTCCATACTTATAAGGTGGCTTAAAATTCTCCCAGCTTCAGATTCACCAAGAAATTTCTTCAATGCTTTCGATGTTCCCCAAGACTTTTTCGTATCCTCACTCATTGTCTTAATTTGAGTCTGAGCTCTCTCAAGCTCATATCTTTGCATTTCGTGTTCTTCTTTCAGCTTCTTGACTTCAAATTCCAGCTCTTTTGCCCTCGTTTCTGCATCTATTCTTTCTTTACATTCTACTTCCAATTGATGTAGCTTTGACTGCGTTTCTTCTAATTCTTTTTCACGTTTTCTAATTTCTTCTTGTAAAGAATTCATTCTTTCTTGGGAAAACGCTTCTTTTTCAAGCGCAATCGCTTCTTTTTCTTTCAATTGAGTTACAAGGGCTTCATATTTCTCCGTTAATATTCTTTCCTTCTCAATAGCAACATCCTTAGCTTTTTGAAGATCATCAAGGACTATCACGTAACTATTTCGAAATTCCTCAATTTGCTCATTTACAGCAAAAGACCAGTTTGCTGCATTCTGAGCATTTTTCTCAACACGAGTACTGAGATCAAGAATTTGATTATTTAATTCTAAGCTAAGTGTTTCTAAGGACGATCGTACATCTTCTACGGTTTCTTTTAGCTCTTTTGTAGTTTGAGTTCGAAATTCGACAGTTTTTTCTTCTAGATTCTTTGCAAGATCGCTAACACGAACAGCATTTCCTTCAACCTGCTTTTCTATCGAACTCAACCGTGTTTGGATCTCCCTCTCTGTTTCACCAAATTTTTGTATAATTTCATCCCTTAATAGGTCTATTGCAGAAGGTTTTTTCTTTCCAAACATTAACATCACTTCTCTTTGGTTAAAATCGAGAATCACTTGAACCTGATTTTTTTATCATTTCTTAGAAAGAAGAGACTAATTAATTTATAGAGTCTTTCTTATTATTTTGAAATTGAATAATAAATAATTATCTATTCCTAATAAGGAAAATAATGCTTTAGATATATAATTCATTGTTCAAGATTCCTGAATTTAACGTATATAAATGAAAGGAATACTAAATTTTTAGAATATCCATTACCAAATTGAGAGTCAATCGCTCGATATGAGGTAAAATCTTTCAACTGGATTATAAAGAATTTTATTTCCAATTTTCATTAATTTGATGGTTATACAAAAAAAAAGATAAAAGAATTGGATTAATTAACTTACTCCAATGAGTCTTTGAAACCACTTTGGGGGTGTGAATCCGAAGTATGCGAGTATAGGATAAGTCATAATAACAAACCGAGATAATAGTGTTATTAAAGGATCTGGTACGTTAATTATTTCAATCGTGTAACCAATCGATAGAAATGTCTGGCCGATTGCTAAAATTAAAGTTTGGCGCCATCGCGGGTTTCCTCTTCTAAACAACGAAAAAGTAAGATAAAAGAAGAGTAAAACTATCATAGCGAGATTAGGTATAATTAAAGCCCAAATAATCCAATCTAGTAAATCAATACCTAACAAAAACTCGTATTCCAACCCATGTTCGGGCTGCCAATCTCCAGTTGTCTCTTCTAAAATCCATTCAAATGGTGAATAGATCAAGATGATAACGTAGAGAGCAAGCATGATAGCAGGAATAATTAATAATTTTTTAGAGCGCTCTGAGAAGAAACTTTGGGTGAAAAAAGTCCCTGAAAGCACTGCACATGCTGAAGTAAAATATGCTGTGCACGCCAGCAGATATGCAAGCCAAAACACATTAATTTCATCAAAACTAAATTGAAGAAAACTTTTCTTTGGTGGGGCTTGTGTTTGTACTACATCCGAAGCGATAAGTATGACTTGTTCTAAAACAAGACTTACAAGTGCTCCAGCTCCAAAAAGTAAGATAAGTGAAATATAAAGCGTTGAGTCACGTCTTGTTCTTCGATAAGATATTAAAAGATAGATTCCAAGCAGTAAAAAAAGAACAACCGCTATGGCTACAAAAATAACTCCTAAAAGTTCCTCTGTTGTTTCAAATTGAGTTACAGCCAAAATTTATCACTCTTTCATGTGAGTTTAAGCGATCTTGTCTAGTAAAGCACATCATTTCTTAAAATTTTCCGCGAAGACTTTATTATGTTTATTCTAAGATTGTCTTCACAGTACAGATTACTCTACTTAAGGTATAGATGTGCTTTTAATGGCCCTAGAGGATATTATTGAACGAATTGAGAATGAATTCTCTAAAAAACACCTTCCCGAAATCCAAAAATTCATTAAACAACCATCTATTTCAGCTACTGGTGAGGGTATTCATGAAACGACCAACTTTCTTATGGAAAAGATTCAGAATTTAGGAGGCAAGAATGTTCATTTAGCAGATACAATGAAAGGTGAATTTGGGCATCCACAAGTCTATGGGGAGATTTTAACTGATAAAAATAAACCTACGATCTTATTTTACAGTATGTATGATGTTCAACCTGTATTTCCAGAGAAATGGATTTTGAACGGGAGAAAAATTGAGCCATTTGGAGCAGAGATCCATGAATTCGAATGGTTCCCAGGGTTTTCTGGAAAATGCTTGTTTAATCGCGGTGTTATGAACCAAAAAGGTCCCACAATGGCTGCGTTTAATGTCTTTGAAACATTTCTGAACGAGGATGGAGAACTACCTGTAAATATAATCTTTGCAATTGAAGGAGAGGAAGAGTTAGGGTCCCCTCATTTCCGAAATTTTATTCATGATTACGCTGAAAAACTGAAACAAAGTACAGCAGTCTACTTTCCAATGTTTTTTGAGTCATTTAAAGGAGATATCAGATTTTTCTTGGGAGTACGAGGAGTGATCGAATGTAAGCTCAAATGTCGCGGTGGTGATTGGGGTGGACCTGCAGAAAGAAATATCCATTCCTCTGTTTCAGGATTAGTTCAGAATCCCATCTTTAAACTCATTGAGGCACTCTTATCACTAAAAAACGATGAAACTAATGAGATTCTTGTACCTGGCATTATGGGCGATCCAAACATAAAAGGTCCAGATCAGGAAGATCAAGAAGTAATTAAGGAGCTCCTCAAGCACTTTAATTTCAATGAGTTGAAACAAGCATTCAGTATCAAGAAATTTAGAGATAAAGACGGGAAAGAATTAGATGGTGAACTAGCAGTTATAGAACAGTTATTTACTCCTGGTTTGTCAATTAATGGCATCGAAGGAGGGTATTATGGAGATGGAAATATGACAATCATTCCTCATGAAGTACATGCGAATTTAGACATCCGTTTACCACCTTTTCAAGAAGTTGATTACGTGAAAGAGTGCTATCAGAATTACTTGAGAGAAAATTTTCCAACGCTAGAAGTTCACTTTGGCCCCGGATATGGGCCTGCTAAAATGTCTCCGTCTCATCCATTGATCCAAGCTACTAAAACAGTGTATGAAAGATGTAATAAGAGTCCAGTTTTTTATCCTCTATTAGCTGGATCAGCGCCATTTTCGATGTTTCAATCAATATTACAACTACCATTTGTTTATGGTGGACTTGGGCATGCAGGAAGAGCACATTCCCCGTTAGAGTATGCAGTTCTAGAATCTAATGATCCTCGAGTCGGTGGAATTAAAGATTTCGAGAAATTTATTGCGCTACTCTTCTTGGAGTTTGCAAAAACCCTTTAGTCGGATGAATCGATTCAATATGGCTCAGAATAACTCTTACAGGGAATTAAATTATAGTTCTGGTCTTCCACGACCTGGGTCCATGTTATATACACTAATGTCTTCTGATCCTGATAAAGTTCAGAATTCACTAAAGAAATATAAGCTTATGAATAAATACTTGACTTTACCTTTGTATAAAATAGGTTTACTGCCGCTCCTTGGATTTGGACGAATATTTCTAATTTTGACAACCATTGGAAGAAAAACAGGTAAAAAGAGAAAAACACCTTTAGAATATCGTAGATTTGAAGGAATTCTCCATATTTTCGCAGCACGAGGAAGAAAAGCAGATTGGTTCCAAAATCTTAAAGTAAATCCAAATGAAGTATGGATTCGAATTGGTTTTCGATCTTCTTTAGTGAAATCAGAAATCTTGAAAGATCAGTTAATAAAGAAGCAGATCTTTAACGAATATGTCAAAAAATATCCACGGGCAGCAAAAGCTTTGTTTGGATGGGATCGAAAAGTGGATGATCCTAAAATTACTGACTTTTCTAATCTAATAAATTTAATAGAAATTATTAGATTGCATGAAATTTAAGAATTTTTTCCTTTAGATCCGTTTATTAAGAATTTAAGATTCTGTTCCTGATAAGTTTCTCGAGATAATTCTAAAAGAAATATATTTCAATCCACTAATAGCGCGGAGTTTTTGTAGAAACGAACGTACGGTTTTAGCATCGTCTTTTATTGTAAAATTCTCAAGGCATTCGTGATTCATGTGGAAATGGGAAGAGAAAGCGACATCTGTTTGATGTTGTATTTGCATAAATTTTTGTAGTGTATTTAAGTCATGATGATTGTATACTACTGAAACTAAGGCTGTGATTTTTGTTTTCTCCTTGGAAGAGATACGATCAAGAGAGTCTTCAGATTCAAAGAATATCTGTAAAGCGTCTCTAATCATTTGTGACTTATTTTGATACCCCAATTCTGTCACTTTTGTGGAAATCAAGGACTTAAATTCTGGCTCACATGAAAAAGTAATGGTTTCCCGAATAGGTTTTGATGTCATATCAATTCTTTCTCCAATAATTAGCTTCATCATTTCTGAAATTCTTGCTGAAAAAAATCATCAAAAGATGAGAAATCACCTTCAATTTGTCCGTTCTTTAATAAAAGAATTCGGTCAGCGATCTGCATTACATCGACATCGTGAGTAATTACAATAACTGTTCTGTTTTTTTTCAATGAGTCAATGATATTAATCATTCTAGGCTTCGACCAAGGATCAATTCCAATGGTTGGCTCATCTAATACAATAATATTTGGTTGCATTGCTAGAATACCTGCAAATGCTAGTCTTTTCTTCTCACCGAATGATAAATTAAATGTTATTCGATCCTTCAAATCATAAATCTGTACTTCCTTTAAAGCTTTATCAACACGATTCTTAACATCCTCCTCTGGAAGTTTCATGTTCTTTGGGCCAAAAGCTACATCATCATAAACCTTAGGGAAAAAAATTTGTTCATCAGGGTTTTGAAAAACTAATCCAACGAATTGTTGAATTAATCTACGATTTTTTTTGCTAATTTTTTCTCCATAGACGGAAACCTCACCTTGATTAGAAATTAAAGATCCATTAAAATGTTTCATGAGAGTTGTTTTCCCAGATCCATTAGGGCCTGCAATAATGGTGAGCTTATTTTTTGAAAAGTCTATATATATGTTATTTAAGACAAGAGGATGTTTTTTGGAGTAGCGAAACGATAAGTTTCTTACCTCCAGAATAGATTCTTCTATTGGAATAGAATTATTTTGGCTTATAGATTTTATATTCATATAATTTCCTCCAAGAAATCGATTGGTGAAGTTTGGCCTAGTACCATAATAGTAAAGGCTAATAGAAATATGAAAATAAGAAAAATAAATCCTTGGAATGTCCAAGGTTGTTCAGGATGTGATAATTTACCAGAAAAACCTCTTGCTGAGAGTGTTGCTGAAACGTTTTCAGCTCTTTTAAAAGAACGGGCAAGTGCTGAACCAATAATGTTACCAATGATCTTTAATGATTTTAAATTGAAGCGAAGTTTTTCTCCGTAAAGTCGATTTGATCGTGCTTCAAGAATTCTGCTAAATTCTTCCTGCATAAGAAAAAAGAATCTATATGTGAAGAAAGTTAAATTTGTAATTAAAGTTGGCATTTTTAGATCGTCTAATCCATAGATTATTTCAAAAAATGATTCTTCAGAGTTAATCATCATTAAAACAAAAAGCGCAATCAAATAACTACGAAGGCCAGTAAATAGTGCAAACGAAATATTATCATGTATTGTCCAGTAAAATAGACTTTTATATACAATAGGAGAGCGACTAAATGAAAAAAACGCTATTAATGATAGAGAAACTATTATTGGAATCGTAGGCAGGCTGAATTTTATAAAATCTTTATTTGGTTTTAAAATGATAAGAAAGAAAAGAAAAACTAAGAAAAACCAAATCAGTTGTGTTAATTCTACGATAATAGAACATATTAGAACCACTATAATTGTAGCTATTATTTTACTCCTAACATCGATTTTGCGCGAAAAGCCCTTATTAGGGCGAGGATAATGAATATGGGAATGAGATTTAGTCAATTGAAATCAGTTAAAACTTTTAAGCAATATCTGAATAAAATAAAGTTATTTATTAGGAGTGATATTGGATCTACGCCTGCGAATTATCGATAGAGGTATGAAAAAAAGAACAACGACAATAACAACTC
>JBHLKC010000130.1:0-8694 GCA_048887065.1 Candidatus Hodarchaeota archaeon | reverse complement strand
AAAGTGAGAAAGATGAATGAAAGATACTCTCTAACTTCGGAATATACAGTTTATATCCCTGATACATCAGTCATCATTAATGGGGGATTAAGAAAGCTTCTAGAAGAGAATAAAATCGAATCTAATGCAAAGATAATTATTCATGCAGCACTGCTTTCTGAATTGGAACATCAAGCGAATCTTGGGAAAAGAAGTGGAATTAAAGGATTTGAGGAGCTTATTCATATACGTAATCTATGTGATAAGCAAGATATTTCGATAAGTTACGAAGGTCGAAGGCCTCGCCTTTCTGAAGTAAAGAGAGCTAAAAGTGGCGAAATTGATGCGTTGATCCGCGATTTTGCATGGAAGGTAAATGGTATACTTATTACGTCTGATACTGTTCAATACTTAAGTACAAAATCGATTGGAATAGGAAGTCGGTTTATCCATATTAAAAAACCCATGGATGATAAAACTCTACGTATAGAGGAGTATTTTACTAATGATACTATGAGTATCCATTTAAAACAAGGAGCTCCTGCTTATGTAAAAAAAGGAACACCAGGTAATGTCCGTTTTGAACAATTTTCAGATAAAGTTTGCACAAAAGAGTACCTTAGAAGTTTAACCGAGGAAATAATCGATAAAGCCCAATTATTTGAGGATACATTTATTGAGATCGAACGTGATGGTTCAACAATAATCCAATATGCTAATATGCGGATTGTTATATGTCGTCCCCCTTTTTCGGATGGTTGGGAAATAACTGCTGTAAAACCTTTAGTTAAACTTACAATTGATGATTACAAACTCTCACCAAGCCTTTATAAACGCTTGATAGATAAAGCAGAAGGAATATTAGTAGCAGGTAGTCCTGGAGCTGGAAAAACGACATTTACGAGAGCTTTGGCTTTTTTTTATGAAAATAAGTCAAAAATTGTAAAGACAATTGAATCACCACGAGACCTTGACCTAAAAGCTGAAATTACTCAGTATTCGAAAAATTTTGGGACCCATTCGGAAATTCACGATATTCTCCTTCTTTCACGTCCTGATTACACTATTTTTGATGAAATTCGTGATACTGAAGATTTTCGACTTTATACAGATCTTCGATTAGCAGGAATCGGTTTAGTAGGAGTTATACATTCTAGTACTGCAATTGATGCCATACAACGATTCATTGGAAGACTAGAGCTAGGAGTTATTCCAAGTGTTCTTGATACTATTATCTATATTGATTCAGGACAAATTGGACGAATTTTAGAAGTTAAAATGACAGTGAAAGTCCCTGCAGGCTTAGTTGAAAGTGATTTAGCTAGGCCTGTTGTAGAAGTACGAGATTTTATGACTGGAGAAGTAGTTTATGAGATGTATACTTTTGGGGAGCAAACTGTGGTTATCCCACTTGAAGATGAGACAGAAAATTATGTCAGAGCTGATGCTCGTACAATTCATGACATCTCGGAAGCTATCGACCAATTTACTAGTCAGCCAGTAGTACTTATTCCTAAAGATCGCTATGGAAAACGATTTGAAATTCAATGCGCTCCAAGTGACATTCCATCAATATTAGGGAGAGGGGGAGAAACGATACGAATGCTTGAAAATACATTTCATGTTAAACTGGATATTAATAAAACAAGAGCTAATTCGTTAAAAGGTAAATACACTGTTTTAACTGATAGTATGCTATCCATCCGTAAAAAAACCGTAACTATAAATTTCCCAAGGCGGATGAAAAATACAAATATCCAATTCTTTACGAAAGACAAAACAAGTAACAAATTAAAGCCGTTCTTTATGGGAACCATCTCTAGGTCAGGTAAGATTAAGCTATCATCAGAAAGTGATGCAGGTAGAGTTTTCATAGAAGGATTCGAAAATGATCATCAGAGGATTCATTGGAAAGAGATCTGATATAAGATTCTTTAATAACTGGTTATTTTTCCAGAAGGATATCCGACGATCACTTTATCAGCAGGGTGACTAAACAGTCCATTTTCAATAACACCTGGTATCTCATTTATTGATTGTTCTAACTCACTTACCTCGATTGGATCTAGCGTTCTATTTCCTAAATCAATATCTACTATGTAGCAATTATTGTCAGAAATCACTGGTCCTAGTTTATTATGGGCTATTCGAACCTTTGCATTACCGGTAAGAGACCCCAGTCTTCGAACTGTATGTTTCCAACCAAAAGGTATAATCTCAACTGCAATTGGAAATCCTCCCAGCTTAGGAATAACTTTATTATTGTTGACTATCAAGATAAACTTCTTTGAAGCTTCTCTCACAATTTTTTCTCGTGTTAACGCTCCTCCTCCACCTTTTAAGGCTTGTTTTTCAGGATTTACTCTATCTGCTCCGTCAATAGTTATATCTAAACCATTATCTGGGAGTTCAATAATTTCATAGTTCTTCTGAGGATTGCTTTGTAAACGATTCAAGGTATCAAGAGATGTAGGAACGACTTTTAGATTAGAAAGGCCACTTTCTGGCAGGAGTGAAATTAACCTATGGATCGTAGTACCGCTTCCAATACCAATAATCTTTCCGTGGGAAAGACATTTGAGAGCTGCTCTTGCTACTGAGTTTTTAGAGATATCCAATGATTCATCTTCAAACAAAGAATTATCAAAACCTATTCTTCTTTGAATATCTCTCTTAGTCTTCTCAATTCCTTCAGCATCTCTCCACGTAATTCAGCAATACTGGTAGATCTAGCATCTGCTATTAAATCGAGAGGGGACTGATCTGAAGGAACAGGGGTAGGAGGGGGAGCTGGCGCTGCGGGTGTTGGTGAGGGTATCGGTGGGCCACTAGGAGTTACGGAAGGAGTGGGTGGTGGTACTGATGGTGGTGGGGCACTGGGAGGAGGAGCACTGGGAGGTGGGGCAACTCTCTCTGTAGGAACAGGTGGAGTTACCGCGGGTTCAGATGGGACTTCTACTCCGCTTAAAGCCGCATCAAACAATCCTTTGGCACTACTGGGAGCTTTCTTTCTATATTCGCTGACTTTTCCTTTTATTAACTTATTAAGGTCCTTATATTGCTTGGTTATGGCTTCAAATACTCGGGGTCGAAATCTATCTTGCCTAGCAGCTTCTTTGAAATAGTTTAGCATCTCTTCCTGGGATCTATTCACTATTTCTAAATAGGTTAACATCTCACCTGGGGTTGTCTCAATACCAGGTAATCTATCTTCTTCAACAGCCATTAGTGCTCCGATATCAACAGTTACTTCTTCAGATTCAAAAAATACGATAGAACAAATAAAAATAATAGCAATGAAGCTCATTACTATGCCATTGAAGAAAAGTACATTCCATGTCATTCCTAAAAACATAAAATAACCCAAAGTAGTAGGATAAGTAGAGATTGTCATAAGAGGAATGGCCTCAAGTTCTGGAATATCAATGAATTCAGAGGTGGGGAGAACAAGAATGAATGAAATTATTAATTGAATAGTTCCGATAAAAAGAACCAGTAGTATAATAAAACGAATCTTGTAAATAAAGTCGTACGCTTGATCTGATGCTGATATCAGTAATAATCCAACTGCTATAGCAAGACCCCCAAAAAGTAAGAACTCAAAATATCCAATAACATCAAATATATCTTCTGTAAAGATGATTCCGTTAAGAGCTAATGTAGGAGCAAAATAAGTTATTATTCCGATTAATGCAATTAGAATCCATATGAACCGTAATCGATGAATTATTCCCCGAAAACCTGAACTAGCGGTTACTAAGAGGGGAATCATTCCAAAAAATGTTATTATACCGCCAATAATGAAAAAATTAATCCACATGCTCTGATCTACAAAATCTTGGAGAAACTCGAAAGGTAGGTCAGAGATTTTCGAAAGGTAGATCAACAAACTAACGATTTCAAGTAGAATTCCAACAAAAAATACAAGAAATAGAATTATTCTAAATTTCCATATTCTCTTACGATCACGAATAGCCAACAGAATAGGTGATAGCCCAAAAATAATTAATATAGCACCAAAAATGTAATAATCAAACCATGTATGGCTGGGGTCTAATGGTGCAAGAGTATGGGGAACTAGGGTTGAATAAATAACTAATATTACCCCTAAAATGTTAAGAATGATTAAATGAGCGTAAAATTTTCTTACAGTATTTTTACTACTTACATCTAACGACGTTAAAACAGGAAATAAACCAACTAAGGATAAGTAAAAACCAAAAGCTAATAATATTCCAAAATTGAATCCGTAGAAAAGTCCTCCTTCTACACCTCCAGCACCCGAAAAGTAGAGGAAACCTAGAGTAATGGTCAATACACCAATTCCTCCTAGGGTGAGAAGTATGTTTGATGATCTAACAACTGCTTTTCTCAACTATTAAATCTCCATATCACCAATTTAAAATATATCAATTATTATGCTATTATCAAAATCTTACTTAAAAGTCTAATGAAACTAAATAACCATCCATGGTTCAGTTTTGATTATTCAAATAAGTTTTTCTCATAGTATCCACTAGCTCTGCATGTTAATTAAATTTCTGAGTAAGATTAAAACCATCATTAAAAACCAGATTTCATATGTAATCGGACTTTTTTTGAAAAAAAATTCTTTAAAATGAATTATCAAACATTCTGTAAATGGAGTCTTAGCTTCCTTAGTTTATAAGCTAAAAGATATAATTAAGAGGAAATAAATGGCATTCAAGTGGATTTAGACTTATTTACCACAAATTTCTGCAATAGTGAAAGGTTCTACTAAAAAATATATTAGACAATTTTCCTTATCTTCTTATCAGTTCGATTTATTATTCTAGAAAATGAAAATGGAGTTTATACAATTCTGTAATCCTCCTAAACCATCTTTCAATTGATTAATAATAAGAATTTATATTTCATCTAATTTTTTTCGATTATTTTTACGTACATAAAAATAAATATTTAAAAAATTCACAAATGACTTACATGGTTGTAAAATCACTAAAATTTGCGCCAATTTACCGTGGAAAAGAAATAATCAAGCCGAGGTATTCTAGTCCGGTAGGAAGCATGCCTGGAAATCCAGATGAAAGTAATCCTCTCTCCTCTCCTGGCAGCATGTGCTCTCTGAGCTCGAGAGTTCAAATCTCTCCCTCGGCGTCATATTTTCTTCATCGACTATAGGTTTAATTTCTCAATGCGAAGTATAATATACATTCACTAAACTCCTTAATTACAAGAGTAGAATTGAAATATTAGAAGGTTCTTATTGGACTAACCATTCTAATTAAGAATTACTCAATAATATTCAGTAGGAGTTCACTTTGGAATACAACCATCAATTAAGAATTGCAGGTGCCGATTGTCCTGGTGATTGGCTAGTTTGTCGTGCTTTAACAAAGATTCGTGGAGTTGGTTATCGATTAGCAGCTCAAGTGTGCGAGAAAGCAGACATAGACCCTGAAATGAGATGTGGCTTCCTGACAGAAGATGAGATTCAATTAATAGAAGATATTCTAGTAAATACTCCTGCATTTAGAATACCCAATTGGATGTTAAACCGCCAAAAAGACCTTATTACAGGTGATAATATCCATTTAATTAGCACAGATTTAATTGATACCCTCCGGGTTGACGTTGAACGGGAGAAAAAAACTCGTTCGTATCGAGGTATTCGTCATTATCTGGGATTACCCGTTCGTGGACAGAGAACAAAGACATCTGGGCGGGGTGGGGCCACTATTGGAGTATCAAAAAAGAAATTAAGCAAAAAGTGAGGTTTAAAGAATGGGTGATCCACGTAGACTCAGAAAAAAGCTGGAAGGTCCAAGACATCCATATAATAAGGTACGTCTCGAAAACGAGATGGTTTATTTAGGACATTTTGGACTTAGAAATAAAAAGGAGATTTGGAAAGCCCAAACTATCCTCAGAAATTATAGAGCACGAGCACGAGTGTCTTTGGCGCTTCCCGAACAACAGCGTGAGAATGAACGTCGGATATTAGTTAAGAAGCTTTATCGATTAGGAATCATGCTTACTGAAGATGGATTAATTGATGAAGTGTTATCTCTTACAGTAGAACAGTTTTTAAAGAGACGTCTTCAGTCAATTGTTCATGAACTTGGTTTAGCAAAAAGCCCATGGCAGGCAAGACAAATGATTACTCATGGACATATTGCTATACGAGGTAGAAAAGTTACATCACCTAGTTATCATGTTGTGCGTGGAGAGGAAGAACATATTACTTTTTCTCCTAGTTCCCCTTTTAATGATTCAAGTCACCCCGCATTATCCATTCCCTCGTTGAGTAGCTCTTCAGAAGCTTCAAAATGACAGAGAAGTGAAATCAAATGTCTAAAAGAAACCAAGGTCCCTCTATGGCTATTGCCCATATTTTGAGTTCTTATAATAACACGCTCATAACACTTACAGACATGACTGGAGCGGAAACTATTGTCAAATCATCTGGAGGGCAAGTTGTACGAGCTGATAGAAATCAATCCTCTCCTTATGCAGCAATGAAAGTTGGTCATGCTATTGCACGTGTCGCAAAGGAACGGGGAATTGATAAAATTGTTGTTAAGGTACGAGCACCTGGAGGGTCAGGCTCTCGTAATCCAGGGCCAGGTGCTCAAGCAGCAATACGAGCATTAGCAAGATCTGGATTACAGATAACAAGAATTGAGGAAGTTACCCCTATTCCACATGATAGTACTAGACAACGTGGTGGACGACGAGGACGTCGCGTATAATTAAGTCTTCCTAATTTATTTGGTAGTTCTGTTTCTATTTCCTGTTATGCAAAATTATAAGATAAATCATTATTTTACTTCAGAATTAACCTTACGGACTCTGCCAAGAAGAAGGATATGTCTTTTTTTCCATAAAAACGGATTCTGGTCTTGCACAGATACCATTTGTTTGCTTCATAATCTTTTTTGTCGACATTAAACTTCTAGCAAATGCTACAAGCTCTTCTTTCATAGTAAAGATTGCAACTAATTTTTCCTTTACAATTCCAGAACTAACTCGTAATACTCCTGGAAGAGTTAAAGCAGCCCCGTGGCAAATTGCATCAACAGCAGAATCACGTATATATATTTTAGGCATGAAAATGCAGAGATTTTCGATTGGTTGGATTATTGAACGAATGGAGGACTCATCATGTTCAACTTCATAATAATGCCATGCATCACGCAATTCTTGAAGAGTAATACATGTTTCCTCAGTAAAAGGTCCTGTTTTAACACGCCGAAGTTCCTGCATATGTGCTCCTATACCTAAAACTAAACCAATATCATTGCATAATTTGCGAATATAAGTTCCAGCTTCGCATTTTATACGAAGAAGAGTCAGATGGGAATTATCGTACTCCCATAATTCAAGTGCATAAATCTTACGAACACGAAGACGTCTTTTAACATTACTTCTTAGCGGAGGAGTCTGATATATTTTCCCTCGAAAGGTTTCAAGAACAGAGAGTAATTTATTTTGAGATACAGGAGAATGTAATTTCATAATACAGATATATTCTTTCCCAGCAGGTAAAAGAACCTGTAACGCACGTGTCGCTCGACCTAATGCAATTGGTAAACAACCAGTAACAGCTGGGTCTAATGTTCCCCCATGACCAGCTTTAGTAATTCCAAGGATCTGTTTAACCCATGCAGTTACTTCGTGCGAAGTAGGATTAGCAGGTTTATCGAGGTTTATAATTCCTAATTCTAATAACTCTGTAATACTCCTCTTTATTGGAGGTTTTCCGTATTTTTGATCAGAATGATAATTTGAAATTTTGTCATAAATCGTTAAGGGAGATGAAGCCTCATTCACCATTTCTATTAATCCTTAAAGAGTAAGCTTCAAAGGAGTTTTAATTTCATTAGCAATTTTTGCTTTTTCAATAGCCTTCTGAATATCATCGTCCGTGGCGCCACGCTTAATATCAACAGTTAAATCAAGTGGTCGAATGTGCTTGATGTTACATCGACGTCTTTTTACTGGAGAAACTCCAGCTCCAGAAATTAACGCAAAATTTTGGTCTATAAGGTCTACTATTATTGCTTTCATAAGCGCTTCTCGACCAGCCGTCTTAACAATTACTCTGCCAACTTCAATCGCAGCCATCAATGATTCCTTCTCGAAACTAATGAATTTTCAAAGATTTAATAGATATTAAGCAAAATTTACTTTCAAAGACATGTATGACCAGAACTATACTTGTATTTCTGCTTTAATTCGATTTTTGCCTTTTTCAACAAAACCTCAAATACTTTATTTATGACAAAAACAGTTAAA
The DNA here is from genome assembly GCA_048887065.1 of Candidatus Hodarchaeota archaeon. Classification (GTDB taxonomy): domain Archaea; phylum Asgardarchaeota; class Heimdallarchaeia; order Hodarchaeales; family Hodarchaeaceae; genus Hodarchaeum. The sequence continues at coordinate 435 of JBHLKC010000130.1, read as the reverse complement.
GAACAAGAATTTAGCTCAAAATCATAAACTTCTTTTATTTTTAGAGAACAGATATATTTTACTTTTTGACAATCACCATTAGTAATTTACTATGTAAATATCTGTAGTTATTCGATTTATAAGAAAGATTTAAAGGTTGTTTGCTTAGATAGCTTATTCTGGCTTATATATTATGAATTATATCCTGTTGAGAAATTTCAACAGCCGCTGTGGCTTAGTTGGTAGAGCGACAGACTCGTAATCTGTTGGCCGTGGGTTCAAGTCATGCTGTGTGATCTTTGTCTGTTTATTGCGCTTTACCCTGTTGCTGGCGACGAATGGTGATTACAAGGGCAGCCAAGAGCACCCCGAAGCCCACAATGGCAAAAAGGTTAAGAGGAACATCAGAAAAGGGAGGAGGGGTTGTAGAAAGGGTGGATGAAAGATTGGGGAGCA
>JBHLKC010000129.1:0-8921 GCA_048887065.1 Candidatus Hodarchaeota archaeon | reverse complement strand
ACTGGAATGTTGATAGCATGTTGAGCCAGTCTTGTACCATAATTCGGGGTTCCTAATAAAAAGATATTTCTGATCAATCCATTTCTAATCCATATACCATTATCTTTTTCGCTTGAGAGATATTTTATCATACTACGCGTTACTAATCCTCCCATTGAATGCGCAAAAATATCTATGGTTACTTCTTCATTATAATCCTTCAAAACTGAACATATTTTAACAAATAAATTATGGGCGAGCGTTTGATCTGTATTTTTTTTGTAAATAGGGGTTTTTAAATCATAACGTCGTGTAAAATTAATTCCATATTTTGAGCTATAATATGTGAGATTGGATACACGATCATAAATCTGATCGAAAGGTTCTGTTTTGAGAGTTTCCTCAATTTCTTTTAACATCCCCTTTTCCCCTAGAAAACCGTGACAACAAATCGCTATACATTTTCTGGAAGAATCCATATTGACCAACTTCTATCCATGACTAGTTGTAATAGTAGAAACTTCTCTAAATAATAATTGTAGTTTTGAATCTGAAAATGAAGTTTATGAAAATGAAGATTAGTTAGATAAAATTGAATCAAGTAATTAATTCAATGTTTCTATAACCTTCTTTTTCACCAATTTTATTTTTATGATAGTTTGACAGGAATTGTTATGGAAAAATTACACCCTTTGTTTTCTTGTGTTATGAGCTCAATCGAACCTCCATGAGCTTCGATAATCACTTTAACGATGTAAGATGTTTGTTTGGCCTGCGACATCTTCTATAACCTTCAATGTATTTTCAATATCCTGGAGCGATTGATCAATGACTTCAGCCATTTGATTCGTGTCCTCAATTGCACGTGTGGCTAAATCTGATTGGTTTGAAGCTCCCCGACTAATTTGTTGTACATTTACACCAATTTCTTCACTGAGTGCATTAACCTCTTCACTAATGCTAGCCAACTCTTCAGAGGAAGACCCAATCTGTTGAGCTGATTCACTTACAACCGAGATGATTGATCTAAGATTTTTAAGAACATTATGGAAGGAATACTCTAGCGTACCAATTTCATCGCCATGAAATGAATCAAGATTTACTAAATTAGAAGTTAAATCTTTTTCAGCTAGTTTATCCGATTCACTAGCTAATGATTTTAGTGGTTTGGAGATTTGTTGGCTTATTATAAGAGTTGTAATAAAAATGGTTAATATACAAAGGAGCCAGACCATTCCGAGTTGCATCATAAATTCTCGAAATTGTAAATCTAATATCTTTGCCTCTTCGATGTTAATAATATCACTGAAGCTATTTAGGAGATTTCACATTCCAAAGCTCGCATAAATCATCAAAATTAACATCGGGAGCATTCCAAGAAGAAGCATGGTTAGAATCAATTTTTTGCGGATATTCAGATCATGAAAACGATTAATTGGACTTTGAAGTATCATTTTTCTCACAGTGTATTTTGGCTTTAGAAGAGATCACTTTTATGAAATCTTTTCAGCTTATCTCGCATTAAGTTTCAGTATTGGTTGAACCTCAATGTATCGTCTTTATAATACTATCTAGTAAAAGCCTCCAAACTTTATTCATATAATAATCATGCTATAACTTTAATTATAATCAATCATTACTAAAGATCCATCAATTTCAACTGATTTTGGATCCTCAACTATACTTCTCTTATATATTGCTAGGTCTTTTCCATAATAAGTCAGATTTAATCTTGCCTAGCTTCTCTATCAACTGGCTAATTGTGAAAGGCTTTGAAATACGCGGGAAATACTTAAGATATGGATTCCTATTTAGCAAGTCACAATTACCGCTAATAAAGATGATTTTCTGATCAGGGTTTTTCTCAAGAATCAGTTTCGCTACTGTGTCTCCAGAAAATCCTGGTAGTTTTAGATCTAGAATGATGACATCAGGTTTGATTGCTAGTTCATTATATAACTTCATTGCTTGGATACCATTACTTGATGTGGCAATAATTTGCCAATTGATCTTTTCAAGAATAACGGAGTATAATTCGAGTAAATCCTTATCATCTTCAACGATCATAACAGTGTTATCACGTATCAGGTCGTGAGTGGGAATTTCTGCTTCTTTTCCTAATTCAAATGAATCTTTGCCCATTTCTTTCACTTTTATTGTTGAACTTATCATTTCAACTCTATGATTCTATCATAGTTCATTTAAGAAAACAATATGGCAAAGAAAAGGGAAAAAATTGGAAAATAATGAGTAAACAAGTTATTGATATCAAAGGTTTTACGTTCAAAACAATTTTCAGAATAGTGGGATTTGCTGATAAAAGGCTGATCTATTTCTGAATGAAGGAATTCAGTCCTTTGAGGGTAAGTTCTAGAACTTTCTGCCGTCCTTTCTGATTTTCCCTTAAATAACCTGCTGCTGTTAACTGCTTAATGCGCTTTCTTGCGGTAGGTCTGCTAATATCTAAATCATACGCAACTTGAGTGTAAGAAGGTTGAACTCCAATATTATTATTTGAATAAACAAATCTTAATATTTCCAGTAAATCCTCTGATAATTTCGCAATTACTCGTGTCTCAACCTCTTTTGTTTCTTTTTCTAATAATAGTACTTCATAATCAGTGATAGTTTTCTCGTCGATAGATAAAAGAATGATAAAACCAAAAAGGAGTGCCAATTCTCTCAATCGATAGATAAATAGCAATGTTTCTTTAAATCCGTAAGTTTGGATAAGGTAATCTAAACGATCAATCAATATGACACTCTTAGGAGGCATAGAAACTACATTCGATTCAATTTTCTCAAAAATAGAAGAAAACTCTTTCTCTAAAGCAGTCTCAGACAACCAGACAAACTTATGGTCATCCTCAATGATTTCTCTATATTCATTTTCGGGAGTTCTTGAACAGATTAAGCCAAAATAACCTATACGAATAAGATCCTTTAGAACTTCAATTGAAAGGAGTGGATCAGCTTCCTTAATCAGATAGAGAGTTCGATCTTCAATACTAAACTTCATTATTTCGTGTTTCATTTTATCTTCGAAACGCTTTTGTTCAGTGATATCTCGCCAAACACTTCCAAGAATGAATCCCTCATGAATATTTATTGGGAATGAATTAGCTTGGACAAATCTATGTTGTTGATTGATTCGGTTTATTAATTCAATTTCGATTGGCCTTAAAAGCCACTCTCCTTTCCCAGTTTTCAAAGCATCAGTAATTCTAGCCTGTCTTTGTTTACGTACGTCAGGTTGTTGAAGATATTTGGGCATCAGAGAGTCATGAACAACCCAAATGGGTTTCCCAAGAGCATTATCACGAGTAATCCCTGACAATCCTTCCATTGTTTTATTCCATTCAACAAGGAGTCCTTTTTCATCAGTAAGAATAATACCATCGTTAGATTGCATGATGAAACTTCTAAACTTGAGTTCGCTTTGAACTAAAGCCCTTTCCATTTTTTTGATATTAGTTATATCAATTATCGCAACAAAAACTTTGGATAAAGTTTGTTCAAATCCAGGAACCGCTAAAATTCTCATTAATGCAGTAAATTCTCTTTCTTTAACGCTCTTACCTTTTCCTTCAAGCTCCATGTCAGTAAGACCATTAATAAGCCCTTCCGCTACTTCTGTGAAAAAGGGAAACTGTGTTCCCCCGACATCTTGTAAAGACCAATGTGCAACATTCTCTAACTCAAACAATCTCAAAGCAGCATGATTCGCTTGTTTCAAGATAATAGTATCAGCGAGATCTGAAACGAGTTCAGGGTGTTTACTGAAGTATTCCTTTAAATTTTTGATTTCTTTCCTTTTTAATTGATTTAATCCACTTAGAAAATCAGAAAGATCAAATTCCATTAAAGGAAAAGGTGCATCTTCAAATAAGCGACGGAACTCGGCTTCATTTTGTCGAAGATTCTCTTCAATTAATTTTAATTCAGTAATATCAATCCCAGAGAGATATACCTTAGCTAAGGTTTCCTCAAAACCAGGAACCACCAAGGCTTTGAAAAGGGAAAAAATTTGTTTCTTCTTTTTTGTAAAGGCACTCGTATACATTTCAAATGTAGTTTGCCCTGAATATAATGTTATCAAGGCATTTTGAAAAAATGGATAGACCCCTCCACTCACTTCTGGGAATGTCCACTCCTCCTTGCTGTTTACTTCAAATAATCTTAAAGCAGCATCATTTATGTCAGTTAATTTCACTAATTTCGCAAGTTTTTCCATTTCATTTGGCATCTTTTCCAGATATTGCTCTAAATCTATTATTTTTTTCTCTTTAAGCAGATCTAAATAATTCTTGACCTCTGAAAGATCAAATTCCATTAATGGAAAGGGTGCCTCGACAAACAAACGCCAAAATCGTTCTCTACTTTCTTTTAATGATACTTCTGCATGTTTTTTTTCGGTAATATCAACCAAGATAGATATACTAATGTTCCCAATGGGAGTTGTATGAAATTCGATATCCTTCACTGACCCATCTTTGCAAGTGACTTTCCATTGTTGAGGGTCAATATCAGAACCAGTAACACGGGCTTGTTTTACAGCATCAATCCAGCTTTTAGCTGCTTGTTTTCTGTATTCTTCATCTGGGTAAGCCAAAGGCCACCAATGGTCAAATGTTGGTATATCTTCAAGAGTATAACCAGTTATTTCAATAAATTTATTATTAAGGTAAGTAATATCACCATCTAAACTTGATATCGCCATTCCTACGGGTGATCTAGCTAGAACTTCTTTAAATCGCTCTTGACTCTTCATTAACTCTTTTTCAGCGATTTTCAGGTCAGTGATTTCAGTACTAATAACCCCTAACCCGTCTTTTACTTTGAAAGCTCTAGAAGAGAAGTATTGGTCTCCACTACTGCTGTGGATAGGATATTCGTGGATTGCAACGGGGATTCCCGTTTGAAGAACTTCGAGATATCTCGCATATCTTTCTGTTTTTTCTATACCAGGTACAATTTCAGTTAAATGCATTCCAATAATATCTTTCCTCTGAGTTCCCTCAGGAAAACCTTGTATACCAGAAAGATTAATATCAATGAGTTTTAAATCGGAATCGAAGAGAAAAAATGAATCTGGAGCCGACTCTTTAAAGTTATCATAAATTTCCACTCTTTCAAGATGAGATTCAAGTTTTTTTTGACTTTCCTCATTAATTTCAATATTTCTTCGTATAATCGCTTTTACTTCATTAGGGATATCTTCTCTCTCAAGTAATGCAGCTAAATCCATATCCTTTACTTCCGATCTTAAGAGATTGATTCTTTGAAAGGTGAAAAGTTGGTTTTCTTCAATATAGCAGAAGTTCTCATCAAGTTAATTTATAGGAGTTAATGATTTATTATTGTATGTAAATAAATTAATTTTTTAGAATAAATAGGAAAGAAGTTAGAATTCCTTTGCACCTGATTGGAATCTCTCCTTTCAGTACATAGAGTCTTTTAATTGCATAAAAATGATTAAAAACGTCCGTTCTACATAATATCTATGTAAAACTCTTTTATTTAATAGTATAAAAGCTTAATAAAATGATAAGAGGATTAAACATCCATGCAAAATTATTGAAAAATATGCAAATACTATTTAGAGAACAAAGTTTTCCCGATTTCACTCATTTGCACAACTTTACTCATACCACTTTTATTTACAACCAAACAAACACGATCTTTAAGAAAAGCTATTTTCTTTCTAACTGTAGGACGACTTATTGACAATGAATTTCCGGTATCAGAATAAGTTGGTTTTCTACCTTCATCATTTTGATGGGAAATGAAATTCAGAATCTCTATATCTAAATCTGAAAGATTATTTAAATCCCTAGATTCGATTCTTTTTGCTTCTTTTTCTATTAAAAGGAGGTTACGTTCACTTAAAGTACTAACATCAACTGTAATTAGAACAATTAACGCTGTTGTATAAGCAATTTCTCTCAATTTATAAATGAAGTGAAGAGTTTTTTCAAAACCGTTTTTTTGTATTATGTAATCAATTCTATCAAGTAAAACGACGCTTCTTGAAGGTAATTCCTGAATCTTCACCTCTATTTTATCAAAATTAATGTTCTCAGCAAGCCATAGAAAATCGTAATTCCCCTTCAATATCTTTTTATATTCGTTTTCAGGGATTCTTGTAATGATAAGAACGTTAAATCCTGTTTTAAGTAGATCTTTTATAATACTTGCCGATAAAATTGGAGTACTCTCAGTAATAAGATATATTTTTCCTTCATCTATATTAACTTTCATTAAATGTCTTTTCATTCTTTCTTCTGCTAGTTTATATTTGGTAATATCTTCTATCATTACAAGATAGGGATTATAGATGTATTTTTTATTATTAAGGATAGTAATATAAGCACGAACCCAAGAATTTTGATTAATCTTATTATTGCAGTGAATTTCAGTTTCATGAGAGATAATTTCTCCCATTGATATTTTTCTAAAGATTTTAATACATTTTTCGATGTTTCGTGGATGATATATGTCAAAGAGGTTTATTCCCCGAAATTGAGAACTAGAATAACCTAAAATTTGACAAAAAGCATCATTCGCTTTAACAATTCGATAATCAGAGTCAACCAAGGCCAGACCTACAGGGGTTACGTTAAAGACTCTTTGAAAGCACTCCTCCCCCTTTTTGAAATCAACCTCGAGTATTTCATGATCCAAAATGTCATAAGTTCTGTGTGATTCTCGTTTCTCAATAAAATTATCTTCATTCAAATTATCCATCTCGTATCTTCAAGATTATTTTTATTTTCATCTAAAATAAGCATTAGGCAAAGTATGCTGCAAAAAATGTAAAAAATTCCTATTATATTAAAAAGAAGAGAATTCTATTAAGAATTAAACAACTACTAGTTGCTCCTCAAGTATGCACTAAAAAATGGTCCTTATTATTAACTAATTAATTTAATAAATGCGAACTGCCTATTTTGGAGTAATAAATTGCCCAAATCCACTTTCAACTGGGAATTCTCCATTATTGTAGACTATCTGACCCCTTACTAATGTCGTTTCGATTTTTCCTTGAAGAGATATACCATCAAATAAGGTAATTTTCGGTTTTGTGAAAAGATCAGCATTTTTCAGGGTATAATTTCTTTGCATATTCACAATGACTAGATCAGCATCAGTATTTATTGCTATAGTTCCTTTTCGAGGGTATAAACCGAATCTTTTCGCAGGATTCGTTGAAGTGGTTTCAACTAACCTCTTCAATGAAGTTTTACTCTTATTAACGGTATCAAGCATCAGGGGAAGTATAGTTTCAACACCCGTAGTTCCAGAACCGACTTCAAAAAAATTACCGTCTTTCAATAACACATCCTTCTCTTCATCGCTATAAGGAGAATGATCACTGGCAACCATATCTATGGTTCCGTCATTTAACGCCTCTAATGCAGCAATAACATGTTCTTTGGATCGAAGTGGGGGATCTACTTTTGCCCAGGGGCCAATTTTTTCACCCTCCTCTGCATTCAAAAAAAGATGATGAGGTGTTATCTCACAGCTGACATCCCACCCTCTTTGCTTTGCACATTTAATATATTCGAAAGCATTTTTAGAACTCATATGTACAAGGTTCAATTTCACATTTCTATGATGAGCTAGTAAAATAGCTCTAATACAAGCCTCATCTTCCGCAATAGAAGGTCTAGAGGCTGTATGAGCTTTAAAATCTCTCCTTCCCTTTGACATCATAATTGATATTTCATTTGCTATAATAGCGTCATTCTCGGCATGTACACTACTGACAAGGCCTGTTTGAGCTATTTCAGAAAATATCTTGATTAGATAATAATCATCTTTTGCTGCTAAATCTTTTAATTCTGCTTCCTCTTCTGAAGGATTAATCATAAAGGTTTTAAAACCAATAGCTCCTCTTTGAGCTAATTTGGGAATTGCATCTATACTAGTATACCCTGCTGCTCCAATAATCCCGAAATCAACAAGAGATTTTCTTTTCATGACATCTAACTGCATATCAAAGACTTCAAGGACGGATTTCCCTTCAATTCCCAAAGGCATTTCCAAGATTGTAGTAATACCTCCCGAAGCTGCTGCCTGTGTTCCGCTGATAAAATCCTCTCTATATGAAAAAATTAAATCTAATATGTGTGTATGTGCATCAATACCCCCTGGGATTATTATTCTGTCAGATGCATTTAGAGTTTCTTCAGCATTAGGTAATGAGTCATAATTTCCTATCGTAACAATCTTTCCGTTGTTAATGCTTATTCCAACCTCATAGAGCCCATCTCCTAAAAAAACTTTACCATTTATTATATTTAAGTCAACCATATTATAAACTCCAATACTCTATTGAATAATAAATACTTTAAATTCATTAAATCAGTTTTCCTGAAAAAAACTAATGAATTATTTATTCTTAATCATACTTAGGGATCAAAAATGTGATTGAAAGAAAATTCATAAATTAAAAAGTAACTATTCAACTGTGCGATTTTATTGTGATTAAAATGGGAAAGAGTTATGAAAATCCGATTTACTCTGGTGCTTCACTACAAAAGATTACTGCAGATTTAAAACCTTTAGTCGATTTTCAAGATGAGGGAATATCTTTAGAAATGCTGTCCGAGCTGATCGATAAACGATTAATCCCTCACTTAATGAATTATAATCATTCAGGATTTCAATCTTTATTTAATTTTTTTCCCGAAAAAGGAGCAAAATACGGTGCACAAATTGCTCTTACTTATAATCAGGGGGTTACTAATTATCAAGTCTCACCTGGGGCAGTTGTATTAGAGGAGTTAAGTTGTGAAGCATTGTGTAATTTATTTGGACTCTCTGAGGGTTCAGATGCTACCTTTATGTATTGTGGAACGTATTCGAATCAATCTGCCTTATATCTCGCGCTCCACTGGACAGCAGAACAGAGATTTGGATTTAACTTTGCTGAA
>JBHLKC010000128.1:0-9011 GCA_048887065.1 Candidatus Hodarchaeota archaeon | reverse complement strand
AGGTTGTTCAGGACTATCAGTTTGTAAAATCTCTGGGGGTTTAAGAAAGTGACAACCGCTATGAGTAGCCAGTCTTAATCCAGTAAGAGGTTTTTGGACTTTGGCAGCAATTTTGTCAATGCCAATATCATTATAAAACACTTCAGCAAAATGTTTGACTGAAATAGTTCCTTTAAATTCACGATCAATTTCTGATAGATGTTTATTAACTGTATCTTTTAGATCTCCATCTTCTTTCAAATGCGTATTGACTACTTTCAAAGTTTCAAAGCAACCACTACAAGCAGTAAGAATATCTAGATTTTGTTCTTCAGCAAGACACAGATTTCGAGCTGCTAGAGTGTGCCACGCTACGCTGTCGAATGATTGAACACCACCAGGATCAGGGCAACATGCAAATGGTAGATCTATAAGCTCTATCCCAAATTCAGGAAGAGTTTTCCTTAGTGATGTTTCGACAAAAGGAATTCTGTATGGAATCGTACAACCCATAAATAGAGCAAATTTTGTCATTAACTAGCCTCCTCTTTTATATCAGCAAGTTGATTTATTCGATCTACAACTCCGGTTACCTCAAGGAGTTTCTTGATCTCTTTAACGTTTGCTTGCGGTAATTCGGATAATCCAAGTTTTTCTCGCTTTTTTAAAATAGATTGTGAAATATCAGCTGTGGTTCCAGTCTCTAAAATGGCATTTACCTCTGCAACAATACCTGGAGGTGCATTATTCACTTTCACTGCGAGATTTTTAATCTCGGTAATCACATGTCCTACATCGATACCTTGAGGACACCTAACAGAACAAGTGTAACACATTGAGCAGTACCATACTTGCTCGCGATCAAAGATGTTCTCAGTATCTCCAAAGAGGAGACGTTCCATTATTCGTCGAGGATTGAACTCTGGATGGACTCTATAGACAGGACATCCTCCTGCACATGTTCCACACTGATAACAGAGCTTAATTATGTCAAAAAGTTCTTTAAATTCCTCGACTAATTCCGTCGATTGTGTCAATTGATTTATTCACCTTGATTTTCTCTTTCTAAAACTTCATAAAATTGTAATGCCCTTTCAATTCTGCCATTAGTTTGATTAGCTCACTCAAATAGTCTCACTGTTTATTTTTCTTTATACGATAAATTTTTACCAGTCTACTCTCTTTTACTTTGTGTGAGCTTCTTTAGTATCGTTTTAATTTTGCATTTTTTAAGTCTATATGCCAATTTTCAAACAATTGTTAATAATTTATCTAAGCTTATTAGAATTACGTGAATACAATTAAGAGTTCTTATAATTAAGAAAAAAACCCAACGCAATAATATTCGAAAAAATTATCTTTAGTAAGGAAGAGTAGAAAAGATATATTTCAATCCTAAAATTGTGATCTCATCAAATCTTATTATCAGAAAATCAATTTAGATAGACTATTATCAGAGAAAATTACTACCACAGTTATATGTACCTAAATTCGTTTATATCGAAAGTATTACGAACGAGGGATTGCAGATTAAAATATTAGTCCTTGGAATTGGCAACGAGTTGGCGGGAGACGATATTATAGGGTTAATAGCTGTTCGAGAAGTATCAAAAATAGGCCCCTCGGAAATAGACTACAAACAGATATCTACGGGTGGATTACAAATCTTAGAAACTATTCTAGGATATGATAAAGTGCTTATTGTGGACAGTATTGAGACTAATTCACCTTACAAACGTATTTTGAAACTTAATTCCAATGATTTTTCTAAAGCAACATTCCTAGCCTCTCCCCATGATGTGAACTTTCCTACTGCCTTAGAAATAGGAAGAAAAACATTGCCAGAATTAATGCCTAAAGTTATAAGGATAATTGGAATCGAAATTCCTGTTCAAGAATATATTTCTGATCAAGTCTCAGAAGAAACCATGGCAAAGATTCCAACTCTAAAAAGAATGATTCTAGAAGAGATAAATCAATTCTTAAAAGAAAATTAATGAATAAAAAGAAAAGAAAAAGAAAAAGTAAACTAGAGTCGACCTATGTTTTGTGCTTTTCTCCAGATAACTTTCTTATTCGCGTTATATAGGAATACTTCAAGGGGCATCTGACCTGGTAAGGAATGAGTGGCACAGGCGAAACAAGGATCATAAGCTCTGAAAGCCATTTCTACCATGTTTAGCATTCCTTCTTGTACTTCAGGGCCTTTGACAAATTGTTGTGCAGCTTTTTTAATTGAGATACATATAGGAGCATTGTTATGGCAAGTAGCTACCATGAGATTGATTCCATCCTTCAAGAGAACACCTTTCTTGTCAGTTTTATAATGATGAATCAAAGTGCCTCTTGGAGCTTCGACTACACCAACTCCTTCATCGGGTTCATTTGGTTCAGCACGAATATCCGTCGATGTTATTTGAGGATCTTGAACTAATTCAAGAAGACGCTCACTAGCATATAACTGTTCGATTACTCTGGCCCAGTGATTTGCTAATGTATGGTGAGCTGGTTTTCCTAAAGTAACCATCATTCTTTGATATTCCTCGTTAGCAAGCGGAGTGGCCATTCCAGTAGCTGCATTTAATCTTGCTAAAGGAGCAACCCGATAAATTCCTGAATCTTCACCTTCAACGAGGCCTTTCCAACCAACATTCTTGAGATAAACAGCCTTGAGATACGAGTAAGGAAGAGGACGTTCTTCAACATGATCTAAATAATTATCTGTGTCAAATTTTGCATATTCATTGCCATTAGGATCGACAACTCTGATCTGTCCATCATAGAAGTTTACATGGTTATTTGAATCAACAAGACCCATGTAGTAACTTTTCATATAGTAACCTGGATCTAGTACCAATGACTTATTGTCTTCGTTTCCCAAAACAACATCATTGAATATTTTAATTGTAAACTTAGAAAATTCAACTGTCGATTTCGCCCATTCTTCTATTTGAGCGCGTTCTTCCTCTGAAATTGGTTTCAACATCCCACCTGGAACCCCAGCACATGGAAGAACTGCATTAGCAGCAATTATTGCTTGTATCTGTTGTGCATAAGACCGATGTTTAATTACTTCTGTACCTATTTCAACTCCAACAGCGTCTACGACACCAAGGATATTTCTTTTTCCTGGGGGAGCAGATGGCCCAACGACAAAATCTGGCCCACCGAGAGCATAGAAATGAGCAATGTGTGAATGGATCATGTGTGCACAATAATAGAGTTCTCTAAGTTTTTTCGCTGGTTCAGGAGGATCAACGTTAAATACCTTATCTAACGCCTTTGATGACGCCATATGGTGTGCTCCTGGGCAAACTCCACAGATACGTGTTGTAATACGCGGCATTTCTTCAACTAACCTTCCTTCACAGAAAGTTTCAAATCCTCTAAGTTCAGGTACTTGAAAATACGCGTTAGCAACGTTACCTGCGTCATCTAGGAATATGTGAATCTTCCCATGACCCTCTAGACGTGTAATTGGATCAATTACGATATTTTTGTAGTTACTAGTCATTTTACTTTTTCCTCCTTAATAAAACTGATTTTCCTACAGTAAATTCATATAATGTTCCAGCAAGATCTGGGATTTCTTCAACTATCTGTTCCATTTTCTCTTCATCTTTCTCATCAATGATAGAACCTAACACACTGATCATTTTAGCTCCCATATCGATAATTTTAGGAGCTGGTCCAAAGCATCCTCGACAAGGGTAATTTGTTGTTATGCATCGTGCTTCGCAACCCGCTCTAGTAGCAGGTCCTAAGCAAATAATACCTTGGTCTAATAAACACTTCTCAAAGTCTATATCCATAACTTCCCAGACCCTCTTGAATTCTTTGACTGAATGTTTTTCTGGTTTTTCTCTTGGACATTCTTTACAAAGGGCAAATTCCTCTGCTATGACTGCACCTTTTGGGGGAAGTTCTCCTGTTAAGAACGCTGTTACTCCAGCTACTATCCATTTCTTCGGAGGAGGACAACCAGGAAGATAATAGTCCACTGGAACTACATGGTCAAGAGGATAAACAGCTTCGAGAAATTCAGGGATCGTAACTTCTCCTTCTTCTGTCTTATACGAGGTTTGAGGATAAATCCCTTCAGGATTATTAGTGCTAGGTGTAGTTTTATAGACACGTTCAAAGATGCCATCCTTACTTTTAAAGTTGGCAAGAGATGGAGCCCCACCACAATGTGCACAGGTTCCAAATGCTACGAGAAACTTGGATTTCTTCCGTAGAAGTTTAGCTACGTGAACTGCTTCTGAATTTCTTATGCCTCCATTGAAAAAAGTAACATCAATCGAGTTATCTGGCATCGCTTCTACATCATGATATTTTGTATCTACAGCAACAGGCCAGAAAACAATATCTGCTTTCGCAGCTACATCAAGTACAACCTCGTCCAAATCCAGAATTGCAATTTCACAACCTCCACACGAGGCTGCCCAATAAAAGGCTATTTTTGCTTTCTCTTCACTCATCATAATCACCGTCACACTGATATTTCGTACTCTCTTTCCTTTAAATGTTTATCCCAATTTAGGGGCCCCAGTTCCCGAATCGTTTCAGTAAACTCTTCCAAGGTTTGTTGATATTTGTTTGCCTCTGATGCAGATATCCATTCAATGCGGACTCTTTCTGGTTCTATACCAAATTCTTGTATCACCTTTTGCAGAATTTTTGTCCTCTTAAAGGCACTATAATTACCTTCATCATAATGGCAATCCCCAAGGTGACACCCACCAATTAGAACTCCATCTGCACCCTTGGTAAACGCGTCGAAAATGAAGCTAGGATCAACACGGCCAGAACATGGGACACGAATTCCAATAACGTTTGCTGAGACTGGAATTCGAGAGGTTCCAGCTAGATCTGCGGCAGCATGTGTGCACCACCGGCAATAAAAACCTATTATAGTTGGATTAAAACCATTTGTTTCTTCTGAACTCATTTTGAATCACCCTTTCAACTGAGCTGTTTCAATTATCCCTTTAATCTCTGACAATATCGCTTCATCAGAATAGAATGCATGATGAATAGCGCCAGAGGGACATATGGAAGGACATAGACCGCAACCTTTACATTTAGATGCGGTTAATACTGCAACTTTCTTTTCAGTGTCTTCAGTAATAGCATCATAGGGACATATAGATATACACATCTTACAATTAGAACAAAGATCCTCATCTATTGAAGCAATAGTTGGTTCAATCGCTATATGTCCACGTGATATCAGTCTAAGAGCTCCTGCTGCGGCAGCAGCTCCCTGTGCAACAGCATCAGGAATATCTTTTGGCCCTTGACACGCTCCTGCTAAAAATATCCCATCTACCTGTGTGTCAACAGGGGCTAATTTTGGATGCAGTTCTCGGAAAAAGTCTTCAGCTCCGCATCCTATACCAAACGTGCTTGCTACTTGACGGGCATCGGGACGAGCTGCTAATGCGCTACTTAGAATCACTGCATCTACTGGGACATGTAATGCTTTCTGAGACAAAGAATCTTCCACTTGTACAATAAGTTTATCGTCATCCTTTAGAATTTGAGCAGGTTTACCCCTTATAAAAATCACTCCTTCTTTTTGTAAACGGTCATAAAATTCTTCATAACCCTTACCAAACGCTCTAATATCAATATAAAACTGAAAAATCGTAGCATCTGTTCGTTCTTTAATTAAATGGGCATATTTTAGCGAATACATACAACAGACTCGCGAACAATATGAATTGTAGTTCTGGTCTCTCGAACCAACACAATGAACGATTCCAACGGTTTTTGGAGATTCTCCTGTGAATTTTCCATCAGCTCGGAGTAAAAACTCTCCACCTGTCGGGCCAGAAGCATTCAGCATTGTTTCAACTTCTATTGCTCGAAAAACGTTGTCGTATTCACCATAATGATATTGAGGAATAACTGATGGGTCGAAGGGTTCGTAACCAGTCGCCAAAATAACGGCACCTGCTTCAACATCTACGAATGTATCCTCTTGATCAAAAGCAATAGCTCCAGTTGGACACTCTCTTTCACATATCTTACATTTCCCTTTTAAATAGTAAGTACAATGCTCTCGATCAATAACAGGGTATTGAGGAACAGCCTGGGGGAATGGTCGATAAACAGCTTTTCTATTCCCAAGCCCCATATAGAATTCGCTTGGTATTTTTTTGATGGGACATTTTTCTTCGCAAATTCCGCATCCCGTACAGAGTTCTTCATCTATAGATTTGCCTTTTTTACGAATTCTAACGTTATATTGACCTGGAACTCCTGAAAACTCCTCTACTTCGCTATATGTCATAAGCGTAATGTTCGGGTGTTGTCCAACCTCAACCATTTTAGGGGTCAAAATACACGAGGCACAATCCAATGTTGGAAAAGTCTTGTCAAAACGTGCCATTTGTCCACCTATAGAGGGTTCTCGTTCAACTAACACGACTTCTTTGTCAGCGTTTGCTAATTGGAGTGAAGCTTCAATTCCAGCAATACCACCCCCAACAACAACAACTCGGGGAGTAACAGCAAGTTGATCTTCCACTAATGGCTCATGAGTAATAACTCGCCTCACAGCAGCCGCTACAAGCTTCTTAGCCTTGTCTAAACTTTTCTCTGAATCCTCGGTTACCCAAGTGTTCATTTCACGAATATTAGCAATGGCTAACATGTAAGGGTTCAAACCACTTTTCTCAATAGTGCTACGAAATGTTTTTTCGTGCATACTTGGGGAACAGGCTGCAACAACAACATGTGTGAGATTATGTTCTTTAATAGCGTCTTGAATCGACGCCTGACCTACCTCACTACATGTATATGTAGTATCACTAGCAGTTACTACTTGTGGGAGAGTTGATGCAAAATTCTTTAATTCTTCAACTGATAGTTTTCCAGCGATATTTGTTCCACAATGACAAATAAAAACTCCTATTCGTCCAGTTTCCATTTTAATCATCTCTCTTATTTCTAATTACAAAGCCTCGGCAAGAATTTCAGCTATATCTTTAGCTTGTATGTCCTGTTCACGATTCTTCACTTTTATAGCATCATCAAACATTTGTAGACAGAAATAACAGGCTGTGGCTAAAACTGAAGCACCAACTTCAATAGCCTCATTCAATCTTGGAATTGAAAGTCTTTCCTCAACCTCAGTCTCTGCCCAAGCATTTCCACCACCTCCACCGCAACAAACGGACAGTTGCCGGTTATTAGGCATCTCAGCTAGTTTTAAACCTGGAATTGCTTCTAGAACTCTTCGTGGTTCATTATAAATATTATTGTGTCTTCCTAAATAGCAAGGATCATGGAAAGTTACATTTGAATCTGGTAATGATTTAGTAAATTCAAGAGTTCCATCATTTATGAGTTGGTCCAAAAATTGAGTATAGTGGTATACTTCGGTATTTTTTGGTAAAGAATAGCTTTTTTTCATAAAATTATATGAATGGGGTGATGTTGTAACAATGATAGCGGGTTGCACTTCTTGAATTACTTTCTCATTTTTTTCTCTTTCATGATCACTTAGTTCAGTTTCACCCATTGTGTAAACACAATTACCGCATTCTCTTTCTTCATTCCCTACGATACCAAAATTAAGTTTCGTATGTTTAAATATGGAGGAAAGACTTTGAGCTATTTTTTGAGATCGAGGGTCGTACGATGCGGTACAACCTACAAAATAAAGAATTTCAGTTCCTTTCTTCGCAATAGGTACATCTAATCCCTTTGCCCAATTAGTACGAGCGTCAGCTCCTAAACTGAAAGGATTTCCATAAGAAAAAAAGGATTCCAATGTTGTCGTATAAGAAGCGGGGACTTTTTCCCCACTTTCTATACCATAAGAGCGATTTGCAGCAATAATTTCTGTAATCTTCACTTCCTTTGGGCAAACATACTCGCAAGCTGCGCAAGTTGTACAACGCCACAGTCTCTCGAAATCAATTGGTAACAACCTTAAACCAAGCTGTCCCCAATGAATGATTTCTCTAGGGTTAAATGAGGATACCATATTTAGAGGACAGATACCAGTGCAATTAGAACACTGATAACAGTAATTGATATTATCCTGAGACATTTTGACTATTTTTTTACGAAACTCTAAATCTGGGACTACATACTTTGAAAAAGCACTCATTATTATTCACTTCTATGTGTTGAATTCTCTAAGTGTTATGTTATACATAATATGAATAAAAGCGATAGATATTGTTTCTAGCAAGAACACCAGAGAACTACTGGTTTTCTGCATTCCAATAAATAAATCATTATTTATCTTCCATAGCTAGATTGTCTGGGCAGAAATGAAGATTTGTGTCAACCAGCAGCCTCTTTGATTATTTTCTTGAAAGGTTTTTTTAAGATATTCGTTAACAATCGTCAAGAAGAGGTATTTTGTGGTGATAATGTAACTTGAACGAGTTTTATTTTTTTATTAATTTTAAAATATATTTATAGGAAGAATTGTGAAAACTTTTAAAGAAATAAATCAATAATGGAATCAAAGATTCAGTATAAGGGGATAATTACTCTTAATAAGAGATTTTAGATTTGGTTGTTGAGGTAATATGTAATCATTCTCTTAAAAGGTGGAATTAGTTGCGAATCAATAGATAGAGTCCCATTGACATAAAAATTATCGATGTTTAACTGATCTTATTCTATTTCATATGAAATATTAAATATAATTTCCCTGTGTCAAACCCTATTCGTACTTGGAGTTAATTGTTAGTAAATCTCATAGCTTAGGATTAAAGAAGTTTATTTTACATTAAATTAGTCTAAGGATCTTAATTTCACCTTCCTACCTTTCTTTAGATTTATTCAACATATTTACATACTATGTACAATCCATTAACTATTGGATGTTCTGTAGCTATTTTCAACTCAACCAACTTCTTTTGGTGTAATGATTCAATGTTTTCCTTGATACTTCCATTAATACCCAAGTAGATTTTTATTCCTGCGTTCTGTAAGATAATATAAGATTTTGAATCGATTACAGGTGAAATAACTATTTCTACTTGGTGATCAATTAACAATTG
>JBHLKC010000127.1:0-9018 GCA_048887065.1 Candidatus Hodarchaeota archaeon | reverse complement strand
GACTTTTACCAATTTTGAAAGGATTTTATTAAATTTGGCTTCTTTTTCTGGTGGAATAATGATATTATCGATTGTTGAGCCAAATTTTATTTTCAGAAGATCAAAATAATGTTTCTCCTGAATTATTAATTGTTTTCGAATAGTGTGCATTATCTTGTCAACTATTTCGCGTGCTGTCGTATAAAAATCGGGATCAGTTTCTTTCCAACCTTCTTTCCGCGTATATTTATACCAAAACAATGGTTTGTTAAAAGATACAGAAATAAATGATCCAAATTTTGGTATTGCACTTCCCTGAGATAGGGCTTCTGCGGATCCATGTATATAAGCGGGAACGACAGGAATTTTCCCATTCATTTTAAGGATAAGCCTACCAATCCCTGTTTTCCCCTCATGTATAAGATTAAAATAATCATGATATGGGTGACTTTGAATGCGTTTACCTTGAGGCGCAATGAAAATTGCAGTATTCTCTTCTAATAATTTACATGAGTAATGAAGCGCAGGATCAGGATTTTCAGGAAAAACTGGATAGGCACCAAGGAATCGAAGCAATCGGTAAAAAGGGTTTCTTTGCATTACTTTCCCGGCACCCATAAAACCTAATCGCGTTCTTTTTCCATAAGGATTTATAATTGCACTCCCTATGAGAAACGCGTCGAGATGGGAGCGGTGATTTCCACAGAAAATAACTGGTGTTCCCTCTGGAAATTTATTTGCGTGTTCAATCCCATTAACTTCAAATTGAAAGAATTTACGGCAGAACTGGGGAACAAGCCATTTGACAAACTGATAAATTGCCCGCTGGGCAAAAGGCCAATCGTTCATTGTACGATCAGGTATTTTCATAGTCATTTTTACCCACGGCAATTGAAATAAAGAGAATGTATGAAGATTTTTAATCGGTTTTGCTATAATAAATCAAAGAATTATTATGATTTACTACCTCTAGATGATTGGATCTATTATAAATGAATTAATAAGATTCTTTCATTTCTCTAAATAATAGTAATACATTAAGATTTCAGTTTTTATTGAAGATTGTTGTTTTAAAAATTCAATTTGTTCTCGTGGTGAATCCATACTATCGGTATAAACAAGAATTGGTTTTTCTTTTCCATAACCAGATTTTAAACATTCCTTTGCTACCTCAACAAGTAGCGGTATGTATGCTTCTTGATTTTTTATGTCTTTAAAGGCTGTAAATCTAAGAATTATTCGTTCTTCCTCCTCTTGTGAGGATTTAAATACTAAAGGAGCTGATGCTGCCGTTAAACTATTGTTTTCATATACCAAGACCAGATGTCCAGTCGATAACACCTCTTCCACAAGATATTCTCTGATATCATTGTCACTTGGAAATTGAGAAGCATACCGACCGTCTTTTTTTATTAAAGAAATTACTAAATCAATATCTTCTTCAGTTCCTATACGGGCTGAAAATTTTTCATCGTATTTTGCTTGGGCTACACTAGGAAGAGGTAAAAACAGGGTTTTCCAGACATTTTTCTCTACGAATCCGCGTTTCCTAAGAAAATCAAGATTCTCTTCTGGTTTTGCCATAGCATTGACTCTTATTTTAAAATCTGCAAATTTGTCTTGGTGTTGAATATAAGACAACATATCATCAAAAAGCTTGTTTTGAACTTCCATTGGAGTACCAGGTAAAACCCAAGGAAAACCAAAATGAACCTCTCTTAATTTTTCACGAATACGGGCTTGTATATATCCAACCATTTTATCTTCAAGAAATACATACTTAATGGTATTCGGATCTACTTTTTCTTTTTCATATTGCTTTTTTATTTGATCCGCATTAGCGGGCTGAAATTTAAAGAGATTAGCTTCATTAAACACTTCAGCTTGTAACTCTTCTAACCGTTCTGAAAGACTTACCAAACGAGGACAATTAAGGCCTTTTATGACCAGTCTTCGATAGTGCTTGTCATCCTGCTTCATTGAGGTGCGCCTGCTGATATACAGGTCTTACTAGCTCTCCACAAGCATTTAACGTTTCCGCAGAACTCTCGGCGACGTAACCATGAGAATTAACTTGCCAAAGAGGAATCTGTCCCAGTTTGTACATCCGCCAGGCAGTTTTGTAGGTGATCCCTTTTTCTCTGGCCCAGGCTGCTAACTTCATGGTCATAATTCAGTATGAATGACCATTTTTAAGCACCCAAACTTCAACTGTTATCAACCCTTCATTAGGTTGCCAATTTCTAAATTTATAATCAACCATTAAATATTCACCTATAACGTTATCTACCCTAAGTTTCATTGTAAAATTTTAAGGATATGTGTCCAATTATTCCGTAAGAATTTTAATATTAAGAATGTGCACCTAATTTCGCAAATATTAAATCCAATATTCTTAGTATGATTACTCCAAAATTATATTTCACTTTTAATTTTTTTAGCAAAAATCAATGGCTTTGCCTCAGGAGCATCAGGCCACATCCCATAACCACTGGGTCCCTCATAAATAAGAGAGAAACCTAGTTTGCTATAAAATGGAACAGCTTTTACATTGTAATCAGTTGTCCCCAGATGAACTCCTGAAACTCCATTTGAGGAAAAATGAGACTCTAAGGTATGTACCAATCTTGTCCCGATACCCATACGATGCCACTTTGGCAATATATCAATATGGAGATGTGCAGGATAAGGGGAGAGGAGTTCTTTTTCATTAGGAATTGATGGGGTTTTTTTTTCTATTTTCCTGAAGTATAAAAATGTTTTGAAGGTTTTTGGCCTTCGCCACATTGTAGAAAAGAACGCTCTTCGAAATATTTTTAGACTCATTAATCGTCGAAATCGTTTCCCTTGTTTTTTAGAGTCAAAACTACTTAGAATATACCCAATAATAACTTCTGATTTTTCATCAATTGCCACATAGCAATTATCTGGTTCATAATCAAGATAATAGATACAAAATAATAGACCAAACAGATAGGGGTCATCAAATCGTCCTTTAGCGTCCTCTCCCATATAGCCAGTTCGCCAACATATCTTTATAACTTCGTTTCTGTCAGAGGGTTGATATTTTCGTATTAAAACCATAACGTGTTCCACTAATCTGTATTATGTAAAGATAACATATTAGTTTAATGAAGAAAATATTGAGCTAATTTTCGAGACTTAGCTGCGTAATGCTTTTACAATAAGAGTAGCAATTTGACGTAAATAATTACGATCTACTCTATTAAACGCTCCAATTTCATCAGAATCCACATCGATTTGACCAATGATTTCTGAATTATCTTCAATTAAGATTACAATTTCAGAACGAGTGTCTAAAGAACAAGCTAAATAATTATTTTCTTTTGATATATCTTCGATTATTTTATCTTCATGATCAGAAACAGCAGATTCACAAACTCCTTTTCCCACTGGTATTCGGGTATGTTCGGTAGGTTTGCCAATATAATACTCTAGATAGAGCTCTTGGGATTCCTTATCAAGTAAATAGATACCTGTCCAATGGAAATGTGGTAGAGTTGCTAGCTGATCAATTACAGTCCTATAGATGTCCCTATCTGTCAGCTTATCGTTGATAAGGATTTTATTTTGTATGGATTGCACTAATTCTTGATAAAGTTTTTTTATTTACTGGTCATCCGAAGCATTTCACCAGATTTGATGAATAAATCACTATTAGTAGATTATTTATTATGATTTTCAAGTTAATTGATTCTTATAGTAATGCTAGTCTTTCAAAAATTAAGTACTAATCCAAGAAGCCCGAAGTTGATCTTCAGGTGTGAATAATTCTTTAATGAATAAAAACCCAATCAGTATTTCTCCTATGAATCCTGCAACCAAAATCATTAAGAATATAATTACTTGATAAACTGCTGCTACAAACGGGTTTTCGCCCGCTATAATCATACCACTCATTAATCCTGGAATAGTGACAATCCCTAATACTGCGACACGATTTGTTGTCGGAAGAAGGCCTGCACGAAATGACTCTTTTAAAATAGGTTTCACTGAATTCCAGGCACTATCACCTAAGGATAATGCTGCTTCAATTGCTCCTTTAGACTTTTTAACGTCAGCAATTATTCTTTCCAGCACGATCGTTGTCATAACCATTACGTTTGCTATTACCATACCTCCCATTGGGATTATAAATGTCCCCTTCTTTTCAATTATAGGTAAAGTTGTAACAATTACCATCACAATTATACTTCCTGTTGTTATTGCTATCAATTCTAGCTTGAACATGTTAGGATAAGGAAATCTGTTCTTAGCTGTGTAAGCTGCAAATACACACATGAACAAAAGAACTACATACAGAATCAACATTTCTCTTAATTCAAAGATAATTATTAACGCAGTAGCCATAAGAAGGATTTGAACAAATCCACGAGCAAAGCTCCAAATGAAAACTTTTTCCATTCTGATTTTCTGCCAATAGGATAATAATACAATTAATGTTA
This sequence comes from Candidatus Hodarchaeota archaeon, assembly GCA_048887065.1. Lineage (GTDB taxonomy): Archaea > Asgardarchaeota > Heimdallarchaeia > Hodarchaeales > Hodarchaeaceae > Hodarchaeum. Next base: position 4,573 of record JBHLKC010000127.1, on the reverse strand, counting down.
AGAGAAGAATCGAAATAATAATTCTGAGTAGCATATCAGAAATTTCAGCTTCGGTAGGGAAACTCAATTTATGTCGTCTCTCCTTTAGTCTGCTTTTTGAAAAAACCCCTTATCTCATCCCCGTCATACTTTTGAAAAAAAGATTTAGTTGATGTTTTCTCCTTAAATTTTCCATCCGATAAAAATAACAGCTGATCAGTTAATCTGGATGTCTGTTCTAAAGAATGGGTAACAATAATAATTTTGATTCCATCTTGAGACAATTTTTTAATTGTATCTTCTAAAATTTCTTCAGAAACAATATCTAATGAGCTAGTTGGTTCGTCTAAGAGGAGGATTTCAGGATTATTTGCTAAACTCCGAGCAACAGAAACACGTTGCTGTTCACCTCCAGATAAGGTATCAACATTCCTGTCTAGAAAATCCTTTGGCAAAGCAACTCTTTCTAGTAACTTTTCTAGTTCTTGCTCTGAAATATTATTTCCCCATATTTTAGGTCCATATGTTAAATTATCTCTGACAGTTTCAGGGAAAAGATGGGGTCGTTGTTGGACTAGACCGATTCTTTTCCTCAATTCACGAACAGGAATCGTTTCATAATCGTTTCCCTCTAGAATGATTTTTCCCGTTGAAGTTGAAATTAATCGATTTAAAAGCCGTAGAAATGTGCTTTTCCCAGATCCAGATGGGCCTATAATACCAGTAATTCCTTTTTTATCTATCTTAACAGAAATATCTTTCAATATTTCATTTGAATTGATTTCATAACTCACATTATGTAAACAAATAGGACAGTCTTCCTCATCAGAATTATGTCTTTGAACATTATCAGATTGGCTTTCTTGCAAATGAATCCACTCTAGACATTTTGAGTAGTAGTAATATTTCAAAATTAGTATAATATTGGCTTATTGAATTGAATTCTAAAACAATATATCTAGTTGTTCCCCCTTCCACTGTAAATTTTTCCTTTTCAAGGAGTCTACTATAATGCAAAGAAACAGAATTGAGATTTATGAATAATCTTCTAAAATCCTTCTTGCATCATCTAAATACCGGTAAACAGATAGCTCCCTCGTTGATGCACTTAATCTCTGACCATGGTCCTCAATTGCGTTGATTCCTTCTAGAGCTTTTGCTTTTTGTCTGAAAAGGCGTAAATTATCAGCATCTTTTATGATTTCCGCATAAATCTGATAGGCTTTATCGAAATTAGCATGAATACGTTTGAGATGACCTTTAAGTAATTTACATTCCAATAATAGGGCGGGGAGGTTGGTATCTGTAACTTTCTTTTCTAATGTTGCTAAAAGCGATTCTGCTTCTTTTAAAGCAATCTGATTTCCTGATTTTGACATTTCAACAAGGAGTTCGATATATTCAAGCTCTTCAGATAAGGGAGATGCTCCAATCTCTCTAGTAATTTCCAAAGAGGATTTTAACGATTTTTTGGCAAGGCCAAAATTCATTTCATGTTTCTCTATCTTACCTAGTAAGCGATAATATTGTGCTTTATCCCAGTTTGATTTTAAACTGTCAAATTGGTCTTGAAGTTTTTCTCTTGCTTCATCGGCTTTATTTAAAGCTAATAAAACATTAATTTCGGCCTTGAGAATGGACAACTCACTTATTGGTTCTAAATCTTGAGCCTTTCGTCGTAAATTAATATCTCTTACTTTCTTGACTTCTTGGGAGGCTTCTTCTATCTTATTTTGTTCCCAATATAGTTCACTAGCATAAAGATGTAATTTCCCACGTATAAAATCAGCTTTTTCTCCCGAAGTAAGGATGGTCAAAGCTTTTGTTATCATATGTTCTGCTTTCTGATATCGACCACAAAGTGCTAGAGATAAAGAATAATCAAGATACAACTTTGCAAACAAATAATTATGTTCCTTGGCGGTGAGTTTCCCTTCCTGAGCTTTCTTCTCAAATATTAAGATCAATTTCTTCCAGATTTCAATAGCGGGTTCCCACTCACCTCGAAGATGATGTAGTATACCGACGCCCCAGAGTGCATTATAATAACCTTCTTCATTATTTGCCTTTTTATGTAGATCTTGTGATTCTTTAAACCATTTCAAGGCTTCTTCATATGCTCCCTGACCTCTATAAACCATTCCTAAAGTACGCTTAACTTCAGCAGTAAGTTTGATATTATCGCTCAAAGGTTTTTCTTTAAGAGCGTTTTTAAGCAAAACAAGAGCTTGATTGAACTCTCCTTTCTGAATTAACAAGTGAGTTTTATCTATCTGCGACTCAATGTATTCTTCATAGGTACAACATTCCTTTCTATCTCTTGAGTCAATTACTTTGATAGCTTCAGTAAGTTCCCCTTTCTTGAAAAATGTCTTTTCTAGCTCTTTTGATAGTGAGAATTTTAGCTCTTTTAATATTTTTTCAGGTAATACGTCTGTAATTGCTGGTATTAAGGTACGATCAAGATCTTGAAGCATATCTATGGCGATGTCAAATCTTCCTTCTTTTCTTGCTTCTTCCCCAGCTTTTTTAGCAGCTAGAATTAATTTATGAAGGCTCTGTTCTTCTTCTTCTTCGAGTTCAATTAAATCTTCATTTAATTCCTTCTCAATATGTGATTCTAAATCTTTTTTCCAGGATTTATCAGGAAAAAGTAGCTCTATTTGAGTTAAAGCCTCGTCCAATCCCTCTAGATTGATTTTAAGACCAGAACGCTTAAGATCATTTTCAATCAACCGAATTTTTTCTATTGCTAGTTTGATTTTTTTCTGAGATGAGGGATTCTTAACAGAAATAGTAATCTTTTTCCTTTGATCCTTTTTTTCTTTATGTTTTGTATTTTCCATTTTTCATTCTTCACTATTATTATTTTCAAACGAATTTTTGACGTCAACCAACTTTTCCATCAATTGTACCTCTTATTATGAAGAACAAAATAGAATTGACAACAATAAAAGAAAAAGTTTCTATAATAATTCTATATGGAGGAATTTCCACTTCATAATTGTAGATGTAGGTATAAGAACTTTCTGTTCTTGGCAAAAATATTTTTAAAATTTATAAAACACTGAAGAAAATGTATGGAATCTTTTTTAACTCGAAATAGAATGAAATTTGCTTCAAATTAAATCTAACTACCTGTTAAATTTGATTTCTGATATTTTTCTTGAATATCAGAAAAAAGCCATTCATCCTTGTAAATGGGAAATTCCTTTTGTAGAGCTTTAATTTGGTTTTTTCGTTTCTCATTTAACTTATACGCTTTCAATGTATGCATTGGACATTCATCATCGCTATAGATATCCCCAGTAATAAAAATTGGATAGAACTTGCAATACAGCGGTTTTTTATCGTGAATTATGCAATTTTTTTCTGAATCAAGATATGGACAACCATTTATTGTATAAAATATCCCTCCCAACTCTCCTATGTTTAAGAATCCATTATGTTCCTCAAATAAGTGAGTCTCTGTTTCATTAAGAATTATAAAAACATCAACACAACATTCGTTTCCTTTATTCCCGATACACCCGTGACATGGGTTTAATTTATTCAATATTATCACAATCTTAGCTATTGGTTAGGTCTTTAAGAATCCACTCTGCAACTGGTTCATAACGATGAATCGCTGGATGAACCTTTTCAAAATACTTAAGAATATCAATAAATGGATAAACCATGTGATCAACAGGAAATTCCTTTTGTTGAATGGATATTTCGGGATTTAATTCACTCTCTTTAAATCTTGCATTTTCTACTGGTATTAGTTTATCAAATAAACCAAATCCATTCTGCCATTTAATGGTGGGATTTAAACAGTTATTCTTTTTATTTAAACTTAGGATTAGGTCACTTGACTTAGTTAGTTGAAGAAATGCGATATTACTGTCAAATTGAGTTTCTTTTTGGCCAAGAAAGTAGCTATTCAAATGAACAAATAAATCCAGAATACCATTCCTTTTAGAACTCCCTATCCCATGATTTGGTGTTGCCAATAGGGTGATACCTTCAATTATTTTTGAGATTTTTTTTAATGGATAAGGATGGTTAATATTATTAGAAACTAGATATCGTGAAATGATTCCTCCCATACTATGACTTACAATCCAGACTTTTTTATTTTGTATTCCATGAATATAGTACAAAGATGCTAATAGATCTTCATGAGCCAGTAATTCAATGTTACCAGTCACACCATCTGATAATTCCAATGCCCAGACATCTAGATCTTGTTCTATAAAGTAATTTCCAATACTATCTGGATATTTAAACCAAATATCCATTGTACTACCGAAACCATGAATCAGTAAGATAGGAAATCCCTGGCATTCAATAGTTTGATGTAATAAGTATGCAATACCTTGTTGCGTATCTATTTCGAAGGTCTCACTCAATTAGTCTATCATCCTTCCTTCACACATTATAAACACGTTTGTGCTTTTTTTACTGTTAATTGCCAAGTATCCTCTGATTAATTACTTCTTCTTCATTCAAGGCTGTTATAATTTTATCCTTTATAGTTAAAGGAATTTTTAGGCCTTGTAAATCAAGAATATTAATTACATGAATTCTTTCAAAATGAGTGACCATATTA
>JBHLKC010000126.1:0-9176 GCA_048887065.1 Candidatus Hodarchaeota archaeon | reverse complement strand
CAGCCAGCTAATTCTATATTAATCGAAGTAGACAATCCAGATCGGTTGGAGTCTTTACGCGAAGAAATCTTTGAAAAGTACAGTTATAATATAAGGAATATTTTCACTATTCAGGAACAACGAGGTGATTTGTTAGACTTTCTTGATCTAATTTATTTCATCTTGTATGTTGTAGCTGTCTTTGCTGTAATATTATCGTGTTCAATTGTATATAACACCATTTACATCAGTCTACAAGAACAACAGAGAGAGATCGCTACGCTTTTAACAATTGGTACACCCAATAGACGGCTGATCAGGAACGTGACAATTGAGAACTTCGTTATAACAATTATTGGGACGTTCTTTGGGTTGATCCTTGGATGGATTATGTTATGGTTCTTCATGAAAGTCGTTCTTGATCTGGAATTTTTCAGAGTAAAATTATTCATGAGTACTGAAACAATTCTCATTTCATTTGGATTAACATTCATCGGTGTTTTAGTTGCGCAATTCTTCCCATTACGAAAAGCGCTTAATCTCAATTTAGCAGAAGCAACTAAGGAGCGTGTGGTTTAGGAGGTTTAAACATGTCTTTCATCGAATTAAAAGAGGTACAAAAGGTCTATACATTAGGAGAAACCACAACCACTGCCTTAAATAGAATTGATTTAGAGATTGAAAGGGGAGAATTAGTTATAGTTTTTGGCCCTTCTGGTGCTGGTAAGACCACCTTACTCAACATGATTGGTGGTCTGGATGTTCCTACTTCTGGAATTGTAACTGTAGGCGAGATCCCCGTTTCTACACTCTCAGCTAAATGGCTTACGATTTATCGAAAGAAAAAAATTGGGGTAGTATTTCAATTTTTTAATTTAATATCTCGTTTAACGGCCTTAGAGAATGTAGAATATGCACTAGAATTAGTAGGGGTAAAAGGCAGCAAAAATGCTAATGAAGATAGTATTTCATTTGATTCAAAGATAATTCGACAGAAAGCAGTGGAATATCTAGAAAAAATTGGTCTAGGAGACCGCATTCACCATTTTCCAGCACAATTGAGCGGTGGTGAACAACAACGCGTCAGCATTGCTAGAGCACTTGCTAAAGAACCAGAAGTGTTATTAGCGGATGAACCAACAGGTAATTTGGATTATAAAATTGGACGAAGTGTGCTGGAAATAATGGAAGCCATGACTGGTAAAGCACAAAACCGAACGGTAATTATTGTAACACATAATGAAGCTATATGCCCATTAGGCGATAGAGTAGTACGATTATCTGATGGACAGATAGTAGAAAATTACACTCAAGAGTACGTCTCTGCAAAGGAGCTATATTGGTAGATAACTGCTCCTGATATCAAGTCAAAAAAATTAAATGTGAAGTAAATAGTTTAGGTGAAAAAAATGTCTGAAGAAAGATTAAAATACGAAACAAGCCCCATTGGATCTCGTCTAATAGCTCTTGCAATAGATCTTGTACTTGTAGTGATTTTAGCAGTGATATTCACGTTTTTGGGCCAAATCGATTGGTTTTTCATAGAACAAATGTTTAATTTTGGTGTTGAATATAATGAAATTGTACCAATTGTCTTCATATTTATGATTATATTTAGCCTATTGGTTTATTTCATATTGGTTCCAAGTCTGACTGATGGTCAAACTGTTGGAAAAATAATAATGGGATTAAATGTAGTCTATAATGACAATTCAAGTACTAAAAGGAAGTTCGGTACTCACACAAAGCGCCTCTTTTTTATGAGACAAGGAACAAAAGTAGTAAAAATCGTAGATAAGCGCCCTAAGGGTTTGTAAATTGATTTTCTAATATGGGGGAAATAATCTTTCTTTTTTTTATTTAGTCTTTATTGTTAATTTGCTTTACCATGCTTTTCTTAATTGGTAGGTTCTTTTAATAAAAAAAAGGATATAAAATTATATAATAAGGGAGAATTAGGACTAATTAAAGGAGGAGGTAATTTCCTAGATCTGTATTTCGTATCACCAAGAGTATAAATGTACTAAGATAAAGTAGCTTTCAGAGAATCTAAGGGATTTGTATGCCTAGAAAACGCTTTAGTATTCCCCCTAATGCAGAAAAGGAGAGATTAACTACTCAGGATGAGAAAATTGATGAGGTTTTATCATCTTTGGATAATATCCAAACAAAACAACGTCAAAATTCTTTTGATACTCCAAAAAATACCTCCCTAACGAAAATAATCGGTATTGGGGTTATTATAATTATAGTAGCTTTTGGCGCAATATTATCTTTAGAAAATGCCCCTTTCCAACAAGATATCAATTCTAATGATCAAGTTGGAGGTAGTATCTCCGAATCTTTGGATTTTCAAATACAGCTTCTAGATGGCAGCTTAGTATGGTTATCTGACTTCTCTGGTAGCCCTATTATTCTTGACCTGTTTGCTACGAATTGTCAACCTTGTATTGATCAAATTGCAATTTTCCAAGACGTGCGTACGAATTATCCTAGTGTCCAAATAATTTCTGTATCTGTAAATTTGAACCTTGACACTATATTCACTCTAACCAACTTTAAAGAAACGCATGATATGGATTGGGTCGTAGGACGTGATATCAATCATACAGCTAGTGATATCTATTCAGTAAATTATATTCCTACATTAGTTTTCTTCAATACAGAGGGTACTCGCACACAACAGCATGTAGGTCTTACTGAGTACAAAACCCTTGCTAAATGGATTGGTGACGATTGATATCTGGAAAAAATCAAAATGCTAATCTTTGGGATAAACATCGATGAATCAATAGGTCTTCCTTTATTCTTTCTAGTAGGACTTTATGTCGCACTTTCTCCTTGCCTTTTTCCTATTATGCCATTAACTGTATTTCGAATAATGAACAAAGGTTATATTAATGATTCAGGTGTTGAAGTATATCCCAATCGTAAAATGGTCTTAAAATGGGTAGTGCTGTTGACTTCTGGGATCATTATATCATTTCTTGTTGCTACTCTAATAATTCTTTACGTTTGGTCTTCTTTTGGTCTTTTTCTAATCGATCTCTACCTTCCACTGACTTTTTTATTAGGAACCATATTATTATTAATGGGAATTTTCTTAATCTTCCCTGTCTTATCAGAAAAAACGTTTGCTCGTATACCTATCCCTCAAATAATAACTAATACAATGCATCAAGAAGAGTATCGTCATATAGATCTCTTTTTAATCGGATTTTGTTATTCATTCATTGCCCTACCTTGTGCATTTCCTGTATTCATAGTGTTACTTACAATTATTCTTTCAGTTAGCAATTTTTTCTATACAACGGTTGGAATGGGTTTATTCTCTGTTGGTCTATTTATTCCCTATTTAATTCTTGTTTTTGTGACAGCAGAAGCTCGTACTCATGCAGCTTCATTATTAGCGGGGAAATTTCGCATAGTTGAGATTATTATTGGTTTCCTAGTAATAATTTTTGGATTTCTTTTCATCTGGCCTTCTTTTGGTGGGCCTAGTCTCTTTATTTTAGATTAATTATTATAAAGAGCTGAATAATCCATCTTGATAAGCAGACATGGCATTTGTGGAGCTTCATTGTGTTCTACCATGAATTGATCGAAATCTTGAATTCGAATATCATCTTCAAAATTATCAACTAATTCGAGAAACTTCTCGATACCTCGGAGCTCTGTACTAATCAGTCCAATTTCTCGGGTTACGATTTCGTTGGTTAATGTTAGTAATAGACTTTCATGCCTAGGTGTGAGCTCGATGGTTCTTCCTAATTGCTTGTAGCTGCTTCGTTTCTCATTCCAACTCGTGAGATCAGCTTGCATACGTTCTTGATGTTTAAGTCCCCAATTGCGTAGAGATTCTACATTCCATATTTTTTGTTCAAGTAATTCTTTAAAACTAGGAAGGGGAGAAATTGACAATAAGATGACAAATGGATTTTGGTATAAATAACGAAAAACTTGAAAAATAACTTTTGAGTTAAATTTTAACTCTCGATATTCTTTGAGTTCAATCCAACTTTCCCTTCCCTTCCATGTACCGATGAGATCTGGTGCTAAAATGACGCCATTAAGATCTTGAAGGCGCTCCTCATCCTTTTCTCCTGCTTCTGACGCTTCTTGTAAGTTAATAAAGCCATACTGTTCTAAGAATACTCGTAAATTGTCAATACTCTTATTTGAATGATCACTTTCAGGTGCTTCCATAATATCATCGATGTAACCCCGTTGCTTCGCATTTTCTATATAACGATTTAATATAGCTATTTCATTCGCAAACTGTTTGGCGTCTTTAATAATTATCTGAAGTTCATCTAAATCTTCAGTTCGGGGACGTAGTTGTCTTTCAACTGCTTCATTACGAAAGTAAATAGAGGAGAATCGGCCCTTTTTACGATCAGTACGTGTTGGCATCCCAAAACACGCTCTCAATGAATTTGGAGTGTGATAAAGTGATGGATATTCTCGTACGAAGTGTATGCCTGCTGCAACTGCTACATCTCGAAACAGCTTACGATCAGGGACATTCCATTTTAACGTTTCAATCGGAGAGAATTCATCTAGTCGCTGAATTAAAGCATCTAATCGATCCTTCTTAAAACTTCGAATACCTTTCAATTCTGAAGGATTTCTTTGTAAATATGTTTTAATTCTATTTAATACTGTTTTTCTTGTCTGTGGATTCATTGTTTAATATATTCTCCCTGCTCGTTGAATTATTTGCGCGACTTGAGATTTTTTTTACCCATAAGAAAACTTTCCCTCTTGTTTTTGCCTTTTCTGGGTTATTTAAAAAAGATACTTTAATAATGAAAAAATATTTCAGACAATATTTTGTTTTTTAGTTGATTTTTTTGAGCTTTCAAGTTATTTGGTTGTTTTTCGTTTGGAAATTTCTCCTTCTAGAATGTATAATATTTCTTGGAGTTTTGGAATTTTTTCTTTAATGTAATTTCTTTCAGTTTCTAAAACATCGATATCTAATTCTTTTAATAAGGCTAGAAATTCTTCATCGGAAATTTCTGATTCTACTTTTAATAATGAAATGGGAGGTGGTCCTTTCCTTCGTGGAATGAAAGACCTTGAAAAAGTCTTACGTGCTTGTTCAACTTTTTTTGCTAATTTCTCCCCAAAAGAAGTTAATCGATATTTTTTGATTATTCGCTTCCCATGGAGATCTTTAGAATCTTCTTGCTCTTCTGATCTAGGATCCACTTCTTCTATTATCCCTTGATCTTTGAATTGTTTTAATATTGGGTAAATAGAAGCAGTTGTTGGATGCCATCTTCCTTCAGTAACTTTATCAATAGCTTTAGCGATATTATAACCGTGAAATGCCCTTTTATGGGAATTTTTTAACTTTTTAGATTCTTCATGGTAGCTTCTATGGAGTAAAAGATGTAAAATAAAGAAACGTAGGCTACCACGACGATATCCCTGGATCCACCTTTCTACAAGTTCGTTTCCTTCGTCATTGGTTATTACTATAGGTACCACGCAACTAGAACTTCTATTTTTATTAATATAGCATAAAGATTGGTTAATTGCTTCTCTAGATTCCAATACGATAATATGTAGGAAACCTATATATAGCTTTTCTACATATTCTCGCATAAATTATAGGTGGTAAATATCAACTTGCAGGTGACTCGAACAGCTCCAATAATGCCACAGAGAGCAGATGGGTTCAAATTACCCACTGAACGGTATAGATCGGCTACTCATTGGTATTTTAGTTTTTTTTGGCGAAGTCCAGGTTTAGTAACTCTTAGTTTAGGGTTTTCTCTGATCAGTTCGTTCCTTACCCTTGCACCAAGTATATTATTAGGGATTGCTTTCAGTATCTTACAGGATGAAGGGTTTACATCGAATTTTGTGATTATTTGCTTAGGAATTGTAATTGCTGCTATTCTTAACTTTGTTTTTACATTTATCACAAATTATAGCTGGACTGTTGCTGCATTTCGATTTGAACGAGATGCTAGACAAGAATTTTTTGACACTGTTCAAACGCATTCGATGACCTTCCATGATGAAGTAGATAGTAGTAGCCTATTATCGATGGCCATGAACGAAATAAGCCAACTTAGAATGGGTGTAAATCCATCCATGCGAATGTTATCTGGATCGCTTCTAAGCATGATATTTATTACAGTAGCTTTTCTTGCATTTGACTTTCAATACTTTCTAGTAGTATTTATCGGATTTCCAATCTATCTACTTCTTGTGATACGTTATGCTTCTGTAATAGGACCCATTAGACAAGAATTGGCTACTCGTCTGGCTATCGTAACCAGAGATTCTCAAGAAATATTCCGAGGAATTGAAGTAGTTAGGAGTTTTAATCAGGAATCAAAAGAGAATCAACGGTTTATTAGTGGAAGTTCTCGTTATGCAGATATTGTTACAAAAGAGGGGCGATTATCAGCATTCTTCTGGCCTGCATTAATATTGATTGCATTAACAGCGCTAATATTTGGATTAGGATTAACTAATCTTGCAGAAGATCCCTCTACTATCGATTCATTTACTTCTTCAATTTCAATGCTTCTTTCTCTTCAGTTTATTAATTTCATGCTTCCGATGTCCATTCTCAATATCCGCGCAGGAAAAACCAACGCGAATCGCATCTGGGAGAAAATGACATGGAAGGATCCAGTTCCAGACGATGCAACAGAAAGTATTGCGTTGAATTGGAATGAAGATATAGTATTTGACAGGGTAAGCCTTAGATACGGAACAAACAATAAATATGCGCTCAAAGATATTACTCTTACTATTCCAAATGGATCAAGGGTCGCAGTGATTGGTGGTCCTGGATCTGGCAAATCCACCTTTCTAAAACTTTTACTTCGACTATATGATCCTACTGAAGGGGAGATAAGAATAGGTGATATTCCATTTAGAGATGTCCCTGCTAATGAAATACGAAAAGGAGCGACAATGGTAGAACAAGAAGTCTTTCTGTTTTCATCGTCAGTTAAAGAAAATATCGCGTTTGCTAAACCAAATGCTACAGAAGATGAAATTATCGCTGCTGCTAGGCATGCACAAGCTGATAAATTTATTGAAAAATTACCTCAGGGTTATGATACAAAAATTGGGGAAAGAGGATCAAAGCTTTCAGGAGGTCAGAAGCAACGTATTGCCATTGCTCGAGCATTGTTAGCTGATCCTAAGCTATTATTACTAGATGATTCTGTTTCTGCTATTGACTCAAAAACAGAATTATTACTTAGACAGGCCTTGGATAAGCTAATGGAAAATAGAACTTCAATAGTTGTGACCCAAAGATTGAGGACGCTATTAGAGTCTGATTTCATTGTTTTATTTGATAAAGGGACAATTTGTGCTCATGGAACTCATGAAGAGCTCTTGAAAAGCTGTCCGCAATATCAAACAATCTTTAAAGCGTTACCTGAAATTGTAGGAGGTCATTTCTAAATGTCTCATGGACACGGAAGAGGCTCAGGTAGAGGACCAGGAGGATTATTTTCGGAAACAAAACATAAACGAACTCGATCCTCAAAACAGTTAGTGAAACTGCTATGGGAATATTTGAGTCACTATTCTTCATTCATTCTACTATCGGGATTTCTCATATTAGCCTACACTTTAGGTTCAATAATCTCTCCACTAATTATTAGTGAGGGTTTAGATGCTGCTGTTTCAACTCTTACGCCAGATATTAATTTTCTTAGTCTTCTTTTCATTGTATTTCTTTTTTTATCCTTAGTAATTTGGATCTTTAATGCACTTAACACTTACATACTAGCTCGAGTGAGAGCAAATATGCTCCATGATGTCCGAAAGGATGTTTTTAATCGCCTTGTACATGCAGATATGTCCTTTCATAAAAACACAGAGAGTGGAGATGTGACAAGTCGGGTAACAAGTGATACAGATGAATTGGCGGCAGGAATTACCGTTGTTACTAATGCCAGTTCACAACTTCTTCTTACATTTGGGACATTTTTTATTCTTTTATTAACCAGTTGGGTGATTACAGGAGTCGCACTATTAGCAATACCTGTAGCTATGATTTTAGCAGGTGTTTTAGGCACATTAGGCCGTAAAATCATGTACCGAGTTCGTAGATCCTATGGAAAAGTTTCAGGTCAAATGGCTGAAAACCTTGCAGGAGTTTCAATTGCCAAATCCTTTAATCGAGAAGATTGGTCTTCTGCTATCCTGTATGATTTAAATCAAAAAACATACAACTATTTCAAGCAGCTGGGAGCTCTCTTCAACTTTATGTTTCCCGCAGTTTCAATGATATCTACAATTCTTGTTGCTCTAACGTTAATAGTAGGTGGTTGGTTACCTGCTGATGTAATTAGCGTCGGATCGATCTACTTAGGTACAATTCTTGTTCAACGATTCCTAAGTCCTATTCTCCACCTAGCAATGTATTACCCACAACTGCAATCCTCACTTGCAGCAATGGATCGTGTGACTGATGTACTTGAACAGAGGCCAATAGTCACTAATTCTCCAACTGCTAAGCCTCTTAGAATGGACGATACAAGTGTTACGTTTGAGAATCTATCCTATGAATATATTAAAGGAACTCCTGTTCTGAAAGATGTGTCTTTCAAAGTTGAGGCAGGTGAAAAAATTGCTATTGTTGGTCATACTGGAGCTGGTAAAACAACATTAGCTGCGCTTATTACACGATTTTATGATCCAACGACAGGTAAAATTTTAATTGGAGATCAGGATCTGCGAGAAATTACTCTAGAAAGTCTTCAGTCTGTTATTGGATTAATACCTCAAGAACCATATCTATTTGCTGATACTGTCATCGAAAACATTCGTTATGGTAATCCAGAGATTACAAATAATGAAATCTATGAGCTTTGTAAGCTAATTGGCGCAGAGGACTTTATAGAAGCATTACCAAACGGGTATGAGACTAAATTACTAGAAAGTGGGAAAGGACTTTCTTCAGGTCAAAGACAGATGATTACCATTGCTCGTACCATGTTAGCTGATCCTAAGATCTTGGTTTTAGATGAAGCCACATCTCGATTGGATGCTTATTCTGAGAGCTTAGTACAACTAGCCCAAAAAGCTCTTTTCACAGGACGTACAACCTTTGTGATCGCCCATCGTCTTACAACGATTCGTGATGTAGACAGAATTGCAGTTTTTGAGAAGGGTTACTTAGTTGAATTAGGAACTCATGAAGAACTTCT
>JBHLKC010000125.1:1432-9211 GCA_048887065.1 Candidatus Hodarchaeota archaeon | reverse complement strand
GCTATACAGATTAAAACACTAGGAAAAACAAATTCAGCAGATTGGTACGCAGCTGTTCCTTCGAAATGGAAAGGATACATAGCAAAAGCTAATATTATCCCTAGAATTACTGAACCAATTAGTTCGATACCTATTGGTAATATTATTGATTCTATAAATGATACTCCCGCGCCTGATAGTATAGATTCTGAGTAAGATAAAGTAATATTGAAAAATATTATTGCTAGTATATCATCAAAAGCTATTATAAAAAGAACGGTTTGACTTAGGGTTCCAAAAGCTCTATATTCTCTAATTACTTCTGCTGTTGAAGCAGGCGCCGTTGCCATGGCAATAGACCCCGAAAGCAGGCCTATTATTATAGAAACTTCCAAGGAATATAAAAATACAGAATTAAAAACTATGGTAATCGTTATGAAAACAAATATTAAAGGGATAACAGATTGGCCAAGTAATAATATAATTAATCCCCAGCCCTCTTTAAAGAGTTTACGCAGGTCAAGATGAGCCCCAATACTATAACCAATAAACCCTAACGCCCCTGTAGTTACGATATAATGAATTTCAGGTGTAGGGGGTGTTGGAAATTGCGTAAGTAAACTCAAAAACTGAAGTCCGATGCCTCCAATAATCAAACCCAGTACTTCAGGGATACCCCGTTTTCCGAGAACTTTCGCTGCTACCAAAGAGAAAATAATTACAGTACCAATTTCCAATACTAGAATTAAGAGAGGCGCTTCATTGAATGTACTAGCCATAATTAAGTCACTACCAGTAAAGATTGCCTTTGAAAGAATGAAATTTATTCCATATGCTTAAATTATTGAAGCTCGAATTTCCCTTAATACTTCTAAAGTAAACTGTTGCTATCTTAAGGCAATGCTAAATAAATTTTAAGTTATCTTTTACATAATTCAGAAAATAAAATTAAAGATTGTTCTATTTTTCTAAAGCTTTTTGCATAAATTCGATTACTCGGTTAACCATATCAGTTGGATCCTGTAATATACCTTCAGCCAATTCTTGATTTTCTAACAATTGAAAAGCGCACATTGAGAGAAGCGGGAAATCAGAATCATCATTAAAATGGTTTTTTAGTTGCTTAATAAGAGGATGATCCTCGTTAATTTCCATAATCTTCTTTTGAGGAAGGTATTTTTCATCCATATATTTTAAAACACGGGTAAAAGCACCTGTTCCACTAGGATTTACTAGACGGCAAGGACTATCTGTTAATAGATCTGTATATCTAATATCAACTATTCTATCTCCAAGGATATCCGCTATTTTTGTGAGAAAAGGATCTTTTTCTTTTTCTTCTTCCTTATCTTTTAGATCTTCTTCCTCATCTTCTTTAGATTCCGAAGGTTCTGGTTCAGCTTGATCAATGGCTTTAAATGATTTATCTTTAAATTGTGTTACATTCATCATAACGAAACTGTCTATAGGTTCATCGAAAAGAATAACCTCTTGATCTAATTTTTTATAAGGCTCCAAATGAGGACTATGTTTAAGCGTTTGGAGGTTTTCACCTAAAAGATATAAAATTTCTTCCTGTTCTTCAGGCATCCGCTCTACATAGTCATTTAAAGTGATTAACTCGTTTTCTGATTTTGAGGTCTTAATTTGAAGAATTTCAAGAAGTCTTTCTCTTCGTTTTTCATCTTGAGTGATACCTTCTTTAATGAAAACTCCAAACTGGTCCCACCATTCAAGATACTTTTCTTTATCTTCATCAACAATTTTTTCCAGTTCATCAATGATCTTACCAGTGATCACCTTTGAAATACGTCTGATAGTTAGATCTACCTGAATAACTTCACGACTTACATTTAGAGGTAGATCCTCTGAGTCTACAACACCGAAAACAAACCTTAAAAATTCAGGAAGTAAATCTTTTGCTTTCTCCTGAACAAGAATTTTTTTACTATAAAGGCGTAATCCGTAATCCTGGTACAATGGAGTCATCATCATCCGATTACGTTGTTTAGGAAGAAAAAGTAAAGCGCGGAATTGAATAGGAGCGTCAATACTCATTTGGATCCGATGAAAAGGTTCAGTCCAATCTAAACTAACTTGACGATAGAATTCATTATATTCTTCATCTTTAACCTCTTCTGCTGTTTGGTGCCAGATCGGAGTTTGACGATTGATAATTTCATCACTGTCACCAATCCGAATCGGAAATCCTACAAAATCACTATATTTTTTGATTATTGATTCCAATTTAAACTTATTCGCAAATTCTTTCGCATCGTCTTTCAATTGCAGAATAACATCAGTTCCACGAGATTGTTTATCAATATATTTTACAGAGAATTCTCCAGTGCCAGCTGAACGCCATTCAACCCCTTTTGCAGCTGCTTTATAAGATCGAGACTGGACAATCACTTCAGAAGAAACAATAAATGAACTATAAAACCCAATACCAAACTGACCAATTAAGTTTGCAATATCAACATCTTTGGCCTTATTAAGAAATTCAAGAGTCCCACTTTGAGCAATAGTCCCAAGATTAGTTATAATTTCATCGTGAGTCATTCCTAGCCCATTATCAGAGACAGTTATTGTATTCTCATCTTCATCATAATATATCCTGATATTTAATTCCGCGTTAGGATCTATAACTCCCTTTTTTGTCTCTAATAAGATGATATGTACGCGATGTAATGCATCTGCTGAATTTGAAATCAGTTCCCGTAGAAAGATTTCACGATTTTTGTACAATCTATTGATTAAAATATCAAGGACCTTTTGAATCTCTGCTTGGAATTGGTATGTTTCCTGATTAGAATCATTTTTAGAGCTATCATCACTCATTACTATTTCTCTCCTTTGATAAGCTGCCTGTATTCTGAGATAATGATCATTTATGATCTCCTTATTATCAATTCTAAATTTTTCTGGTACCTAAAAACTGGATAAAAGCTTTAAATAAAATGAGATTGAATAGCCAAATCATCCACATAGAAGATATATTGTTGAAAATTCAATCTAGGAGAAGTAAAAATATGGCTAAATGGGAATGCATGATTTGTGGTTATATCTATGATGAAGAAGTCGAAGGTACAAAATTTGAAGACCTACCTGAGGATTGGGTTTGTCCAGATTGCGGCGCTCCAAAGGAGGACTTTGAAAAAGTAGACTAACGATCCATTTTTTCACCTCCACTTTTTTTTGTTACAAATTTTTTCCAGAAGTGTTCTGAATGACATGTATAGAAATTTCTCCCAATATATACTGGAATGGTTTAAATGACCGAACCTCTGATTTATTTGAGGGATTGTGGCCAATCACCCAAGAAGGAGTGACTTATAACTCATATATCATAAACGATAACAAAGTAGCACTGATTGATTTAGTCAAAGGCATAAAAACGGATGAATTCTTAACTCAAATTGAAGAAGTGGTTGATCCGGCAAAAGTCGATTATATTGTAATCAATCATATGGAACCAGATCATACAGGTATGATCAAAACAATGCAGAAGGTTGCCCCCCGTGTTACTTTCATTGGGACAAAAAAAACAAAGAAAATGCTCGAAGATTATTATCAACTGGATATGAACTTTCAGGAAGTAAAATCAGGTGATGAAATAAGTCTCGGCCATCAAACATTAGTTTTTTATGAGACTCCATTTGTCCATTGGCCAGAAACTATGGTAACTTATGAAAAAACATCAAAAATCCTCTTCAGCTGTGATGCATTTGGTTCATATGGAGCATTTACAGGATCCATTTTCGATGATGAATATGAAGATCGGGCTTTTTATATAAAGGAAGCATTAAGATACTATTCTAATATTGTTGCAAAGTTTAGTCGTTTTGTTCTGAAAGCTATTGATTTGCTTAAGGAGCTTGAAATTAGGATTATTGCACCATCTCATGGTCTAGTCTGGCGTAATCCAACAGAAATTGTCGATTTATACAAAAAATGGGCAGAATATGGATCTCAACCATCAGAGAAAGGGATTACACTTCTCTATGGGTCTATGTATGGCAATACCGCGAAGATCATGGAATCTGTTGCTCAAGGTGTGTCCAAAATTGGACTTCCGATACAGATTTTTGATGTTGCTCGGACTCATGTCAGTTACATTCTTCCTTATCTATGGAAATATCGCGGGATCCTTATTGGGGTACCTACTTATGAAACTAAATTGTTCCCTCCAATGGCTTATGTACTGAAAATGGCAGAGTACAAACGCATTCAGCATAAAAAAGTGGCCCGATTTGGCAGCTTTGGTTGGTCAGGAGGAGCCCAGCGGGATCTTGAAAGTCGATTAACGAAGTTAAAATGGGATTTTTGGGATGTTTTTGAATTCCAAGGCGGCCCAACTGCTGAGGATCTGAAAAAAGGTGAGGAATTTGGGATGAAGTTTGCAGACCTAATCAGAACTCAAGATGATTAATAAAACCGATAATGTTTAGATGCTTTTGCATAAATAAGAATGTTGGTTCAACTATCTAATCTAAAGAAAAATAGGTTCCAAATTACCTGAATACATATTCTCAAGTGGAATATAGAGTTTGAATCCAATCATATTATTTTAGTATATGCGGAATTTTAATTCAGAGTATTTTAAAAGAATGTGCTCTAACATCATTCTAACTCACAAGTACCTCTGGTACACAATCTTTGATTGGTGAAGAAACCGTGAAAAAACGATTTATTTTATTGATTATTTTCGCTCTCAGTATAGCTGGATTAATTTTCTCCTTTCCTCCCTTACAGGGTTCAGCTGCATTGGGAGATGACTTTTTTGAAGATTTCGAGGGCTTAGTGTTCCCTGATTGGACAATAACGGGTCTCTGGCACTTAGAAGACAACTCAAGCTCCGCTTGGCCAATTTATACTTGGATACCAAGTAGTTCTCATTATATGTGGTATGGTTCGAATAGTACAGGAAACTACGATACAGGAACGAATAGTGGATACTTAACCTCTGATAAAATCGATCTGACTTCTTTTGAAGGAAGAGTTAGAGTAGGATTCTGGAGCTGGGCTGAAACAGAAGATCTCTCCGATGTTGACAAGAAATGGGTTGAAAGTTCACATGACGATGGTTTAACATGGCATTTTCTAGGTGATGTGAAAACTTCCTCTGATTGGGAATATTACTCATTCGAAATACCTAAATTATTAGAGTATTATTCCTCATCTAGTGTTCGTATCCGTTTTTGTTTCGACACTGGTGATAGTGCTGCTAATAATTTCCGTGGTTGGATGATCGACGATATCAATATTTCAGGTGACCCAGGATATTTTGAATTAAATATCCATCAAGGTAGATATGCTGTATTGGGTGAAACACGACGGATTGATTTTGAGATCCGTTCGCAATTTAACTATCAGACTGAAGTTGAAGTTACGATTGAAATCACTACCCCCTCTTTGGTAAATGATACAGTGTACACATCAAACCTAACCGACTTTATGGAAGGGTTCGGATACTTGTATTACTCTGTAGACTATAAATTCCAAGAAGAAGGCTCATACCGGGTGATTCTGCTTGTAACGGATACTTTTACGAGTAAGACTTATTGGACTGATTGTTGGTGGGAAATTGGCCCGTATTTCGATCTATGGATTGACCAGGAAAACTATGCACTTCAGTATGAAGTAAGAAAAATGAATCTCCATATCGATTCACATTATAACTATGGAATGGATGTACCGATTTTTATCAATATCACCCGACCAGATGGGTTTAACGACACGATTTTCAATAATTATATTGCCTATATCCCTGCTAATGACCATTATGAGGATTGGTTCGATTATAATTTCACACAGAAAGGATCCTACCAAGTACATATGCTTTTAATAAGTGATGATGGTAAAAGATGGTGGACTGGTTGTTGGTGGGAAATTGGCCCATATTTTGATATCCAAATCTTTCAAGAGAACGATGCAATGATCGGTGAAACTAAATCGATGACATTTCAGGTTGAATCCTTGCATTATAGCCAAGATGTTAATATCAGGATTCTTATGGAACTCCAATCTGGAAAAAATAAAGAATTACACAATGAAGATCTTTTCTTCACGTCAGGCGACATCTGGGATATCACTTATAGCTTTCAATTTAATGAACTAGGTCATCATCATGCAAGAGTGATAGTTACCAACACTACCGATTCGATATGGGATAGATGGTGTTGCTGGAATGTTTTTGAATCAACACAAGAGAAAAAATTCGAGTTATCGATTAACCAAGACTACTATATTGGTTTGGATGAAGAAGGTTTTATGGATTTCAGTATCGATTCCTTTTTTGATCACGGAATGAACATTGACATTAAAATTACCATTACAACACCAAGCGGAACCGAAGAACTCTTCCATGAAGAAACAACTTATATCGAAGCATTTGGATATTGGGAATATTCAGATTCCTACATTTTTCAAGAAGAAGGAGAATATAAAGTCCTCTTTGTCGTTGTAGATGACATTGGAGAAGAATGGAAAGCTGATTGCTGGTGGAAAGTTGGTGAACCTGATGGCGATGGTGATGGTGATGATAGCGACAACGATCAAATCTCACCTGGATTCGAGGGAATCTTCATCATGGGTGCTTTGGCAATTTCAACAATTTTGATTCGTCGACGACGCAAGTGATTATTCTAAAACAAATCCCCGTTTTTTCTTTTTTCCTTCTTTTTTTCTTTCATCTATTCATCTAATTCGACAAGTTTTATTCTTTTGAGGGTTCGATCACATTCAAAACAGCAGTTCAAACTTGCTGGTGTTTGTTTTGTTGTTAAACAGTTTCTAGAAAGTTGGATTCTTGAAAAAGGATATGTTTCAAAACTAATTCAATTAAATTGACACACTTAATCATTTACTTCGTATTTTAATTTCCCCCATTGAGATACCTTTGTTTCTAGATGATTTGCGGAGGAATTTTTCAGGGTGTTTTAAAAAAAATTAAGATAGTATACAGGTAACTCTGGATTATCTCCAGCGTGTTACCTTTAATGGAGCATAAATTATGAAAAATAATACTATCTTATTAATGATATTCTTAATTGGAATATTCGGATTAACTATATCCTCTCCTCCATTACAGGGTACAGCCATTTTGGGAGATGACTTTAAAGAAGATTTTGAGGGATTAATTTATCCTGAATGGAAAACCACAGGCCTTTGGCATTTGGAAGACAATAAGACCTCCGATTGGCCGATTAACAGTTGGATCCCAAGTAATTCTCATTATATGTGGTATGGGTCGAATATATCGGGCAATTATGATACATCAGCAAGTCGTAACAATGGAACTTTGATCTCCGAACAACTAGATCTAACAGCTTTTTCAGGAGACATTGAACTCGGATTTTGGAGTTGGGCTATAACGGAAACAGATTCGTTTGATCTTAAGAATGTGAGTATCTCTCCTGATGGAGGAAATACATGGAAGCTATTAGGATACGTACAAAATACTTCAGATTGGAAATATTTTTTATTTGACATTACAGAATATGGATATTCATCTAATGCAATGATTCGCTTTTATTTCGATACCATTGATGGTGCACTGAACTTTTATCGTGGGTGGATGATTGATGATATCGAAATCAAAGAAAAACCAGGGTATTTTGAGCTCTTTATCCACCAAGATAATTATGCCTTTATAGGAGAAACAAGGACGATGAATTTCTCAATCTATTCTTATTTTAACTATGGAATAGAAGTTAATATCAGTATTATTCTTACTAATCCAAGTGGATACAACGAAACCCTTGAAGAATTTTATTTGGAGTATTTATGGAGTAATGG
>JBHLKC010000125.1:0-1332 GCA_048887065.1 Candidatus Hodarchaeota archaeon | reverse complement strand
TTTTTGAAGTTTAAAGGTTGATTCTCCCAAAGAAATCTTATTACTTTTTAATTATAACAATCGTATCGCTGATGAATAAGCTTTAATAATTTGTTTCAAAGATAAAGAATCATTTACTAAGCTGATGAAGAACATGAAATACCGGAATGTTGGAAAAACTGGGCTAAAAATAAGTGAAATTAGTATAGGTGCGTGGTTAACATATGGGGGGTCAGAAGACAAAGAATCGAGTAGATTATGCATTACTAAAGCGATAGAGTCAGGTATTAACTTCATTGATATTGCCGATGTATACGCGCGCGGTAGAGCAGAAGAAGTCATTGGAGAAATAATTTTCGAGGAAAATTATTACCGAAAAGACTTAGTACTCAGTAGTAAAGTGTTTTGGCCGATGAGTGATAGAGTAAATGACCGAGGGTTAAGCAGAAAACACATTATGGAATCAATTGACCGAACGTTGGATCGTCTTCAAACAGATTATCTTGATATTTATTTCTGTCACCGTTTTGATCGTTTCACTCCTTTAGAGGAAACGATACGGGCAATGTCTGATTTGGTCGATCTAGGGGTAGTTCATTATTGGGGAACATCAGTTTGGCCTGCCATACAATTAGAAAGAGCCACATGGATGGCAAAAGATCTTGGGTGTCATCCTCCCCTTGTTGAACAACCTCGTTACAATATGCTCGATCGTTTCATTGAACGCGATATTATAGAAACATGTCACAGTAACGGAATAGGCATTGTATGTTGGTCTCCTCTTGCAGGTGGGCTACTTACAGGTAAATATAATGAAACAGTGCCAGAAGGGAGCCGAGGTGCGACTACGAAATTTCTCCAAAGGGAAATGACTGAGGAAAACATCAGTAAAATCAAACACCTTCAACTAATTGCTGATAAACTTGAAATCACGCTAGGCCAACTAGCTCTTGCCTGGATTCTACGTCATGAAGATATAAGTTGTGCTATAACAGGAGCAACCAAATCAGAACATGTAGAGTCGAATGTCAAAGCTTCCGAAGTGACCCTTGATATTGAAATATTAAATGAAGTTGAAAAAGTTCTTGATAACAAGCCACGGATTCACCCTGTTTATAGGCCACCCTGGTAGGATTATCTATAAGCTATTTTGACACTTTTCAGGAAAAAATAGAATACAACAAGAGAACTCTAAAAAGCAGTCTTCTCTATTGTTTTGGTAGTATCCTTCTCCTCCTTTATTCTAGGAGAAGTAAAGACAGGACCATTGTAATTTAACAATTCAACGGTAGCAGCAAGTTGTTCTTGGGTTAATGTTGAACCTGGAATGACAAATTTCTGGGACATTGAAAT
>JBHLKC010000124.1:0-9222 GCA_048887065.1 Candidatus Hodarchaeota archaeon | reverse complement strand
ACATGCAACAAGAGTTAGGACTACAAGAGTAACTGATGCCCCAATAATTCCAATGAAGTTTCCTGCAATAATTATCACAGGAGCGCTTATTATCAAAGTTAAAGTTGGTACCAGACTATAAACCGAGTTTCTTATTTCATCTGGAATCATATCAAGATAGAGTCGTTGACGTAAAATAAAAGAGATATTAGCAAAAATATCTAAAAGTAAAAACACTCCTAATGCAAGAATTATTGCAACAAAATTAATAGAGTCTTGAAAAGGCAAGAAAGAGATTAAAATCGCAAAAAATCCAAAGTAACCAACCATTACTATAAATTCGACCCGAGGAATCCATTTCTTAACTTCTAATTTTGTACTTATCTCAGCTGCTTTTCCAGCTGTTATACTTGCGTTAATCCAAGCTAAAAAGCGAAAAATTCCCGCTCCTAGATCACTTCCAGTATATCCATAATACATTGGAAATAAAATCATATTTCCCCAAACAGACCATAATGCCCCAGATAAACAGACACCAGCTACAAAAAAGAAAACATAACTTCTTGTAAAGGTGAACTGCAAACCTTTAGAAATAATTGCAAAGTATTTTCTGATTGATTTTTCGGTTTTCTGAATTCCAGGAAAATCCTTCACATAGATTAAACTCAAAGCAGCCAATACAAACATTCCAAATGATTGGATAGCAAAAACAGTTTCACGAAAGAATAGTGTTGCTAGTAACCCCCCAGTTAGAATAGTGAAAGCCCATAAAAATCCGATGAACATACTGATCTTACCCTGAAATATTTGATAAATCGTTCTATTAGAATCAATTTTATTAGTTACAAACTTGTAATTGTTATCAAACCAACTCTGTAGAGCACCTGATTCTTGTGAACTAGCAAAAGCAGCAAGTATATACACAATTATTAAATCACCAAATGAATCTGCAAAAAATGCAAGAAGCCCGTAAGATAAGCCATATGACATAAATGCTATTGCTAAAATCCAGCGTTGGCCAATCCAATCACCGAGTGATCCACTTGGGTAATCTAAAAGTGCCTGAACAAGAAATGAAATTCCGACAAGAATCCCTAAATCTATAAATCCAACTTTATCAATAACAAATAGTACGTAAAATGTACCTGAAATGAAAAAGAAGGACGATTGTAATGATGATAAAAAGAGAAACTTCTGAACTAAACTTTGTGCATTTGGAGGTAATTTAGATTTTATACCCAGAAATTTCATGAGTGGACTGAAAATCACATGTAGCCATCCAGAAAGGATGTTTTTTGAGACTGTTTGCAAAGAAAACAATAATATTTAAACACTTATAGAATTAGGCAATTCAATCATTAATATTGTTATCACGAGGATTTAGAATGAAGATTGAGAAATTCGCACAGACTTACCTAGATTTCAAAGATCCATCAGTATTAGAGGTTTACCAAGGTTATTTAATTGCAGGAGAAGTCGACAAGAAAAAAAGGTGTTTTTGGGTTAATAAGCAAAATATTGAGGGATTAGCTGAGGTTGCTAAGATTTTAGCAATTGATTCGGGTTTTTCGGCAATTCTTTCCTTCATCCCTGGTGGCTCCTTTGCCTATCGTTTGATTAAAGATCAAATTGGATATCCTCCTAGATATAACATAATCTTTGAACCTGAATTCTATGATATTACCTATAGTTTAATCACATTAGATAAAAAAGGGCAACCAAAAGGTACTGTTAATGGTTTAGTGCAAAATATAGATCATATCGCAAAAACAGCTCTTAAGACAGGAAGTAAAGTACAAGACGCAATTGTGGATTTTATTACCAAAGGAAAATCGAAATCCAAAGATAAAATACCTCAATCAGAATACGAAGAAATTTTAGGATTCACTTACTTGAGGTTTGAAGATAAAACAAGCATTATTCGGAATAGAATAGTAAAAGAACGTCTAAAGGAGACTAAATCAACTGCATCGAGAATTGCTAAAAGTGCCACTGCAGGACTTACACCCTCAATTGTTACCAGCTTCAAAACTACTGCAAACGATGAAGCAGTGGATTTTCTCGCATATCTACAAAAACTTGGTTTTAATGTAAAATTTTCACAGGCATTGCTTGATCAATAGTAATAATCTAACCAATAACGCGGGAATTGTGGAGCGTTTCATTCTTGAAACTGACAGTCAACCTCATTCGTTAGTCTTAAAATACCCAGTACTTCGCATATATTAGCGGAATTTAATAACCTTAAGGTATTGAATTAGACTTATAAGTGCTAAACCATACTATTCTGGTCACTCTGAGGGTATAAAATGAAGCTCTACGAATATGAAGCAAAGAGAGTATTTGAACAACACAATATTCCCATTCCAAAACAATATGGTGTTGTTCATACAAGTGATGAAGTCGAAACACTTAATCTAAGATTCCCTGTAATGGCTAAAGCTGGAGTTTTAATAGGTGGACGTGGTAAAGCTGGGGGGATAAAAAAAGTCTCATCATTAAATGAGGCTAAAGAAATTACCACAGAGCTTTTGAATTTAAAAATTAAAGAATATCCAGTGAATACTGTTTTTTTTGAAGAGGTTGTAGAGGAAATTGGGGCTTGTTACGTGGGTGTTACAACAAATCCAAATACTTTCAATAATATGGTTGTTGTTAGCGCTTCTGGTGGAGTGGATATTGAAGAAGTTGCTCGAAGTCAACCTGATGCTATAATAAGACGGGAAATACCCAATAATGACCGAGAATTGCACAATGATCTTATAGAAGAAATAATAAACATACTCGATCAAACTCTTCCGTTGTCTAATGAGCAAAAAGAAATTCTTGGATCAATTATCGGTAATGTATATAGTACATATCAGGATGTTGATGCTAAGCTTTGTGAAATTAATCCAGTAATAATCACTCCAAAAAGTGTTGTTGCAGCAGATGCAAAGATAGTTTTAGATGATAATGGTTTATATAGGCAAAGTAAACTGCTTGAAACCCTAGGGATAACCAGTAGACGACATGATATCGCTGAACCGACCCCAAATGAAAAACAAGCCCATAAGCAAGGTTATCCATATATTGATCTGCTTCCTCCCGAAACTCAAAAGGATAAGGATATTTTGTATGTGGGCCTAGTCCCAGGAGGAGCTGGTTATGGAATATTTTCTATTGATGAAGTTGTAAATATCAGTAAAAATTTCTTTAATGAAAAAGCAGTCCCAATTAACTTCATGGATAGTGGGGGTGGACCACCTCAGAACCAAGTCGCTCAGATGTTTCACCTTCTAATGGATTATCCACTTACCGATATTATCATCACGTCGAGATTTGGAGGTATATCGTCTTGTGATGTTTTCATTAGGGGATTAATTCAAGCTTTAAGGGAACGTTATAATAATAAACAACGAATGATCCCAGTATATGGTAGAATGGTAGGTACTGATCTCCCTTCAGCGAAAAGTTACTTGATGAAAGCGAAGAATGAAACACCAAAAGCATTAGAATTAATGGATATAGAGGTCGGTAATGAGAAGATAATGGCTGATATAATTAAAGAGGGAATCAGAAGAGGATTTGAATTTAAAAAGGAGACGTCTGGATGAAACGAATTCCCGAAGATCAAGGGGTTTTATATTTTTTGATTAAACAACTCCGTCCCGAATTAGCAGCTCACATTGAGATAACTAAAACAATAGAAACAGTTATTATCGGCCTAGGAACACAGGGTACAAAACATGCTGGCTTAATGCAAGACTTTGGTACCAATGTTACTGCTGGTGTTTCAGTAGGACGAGGAGGTACCCGAATTCACGAAATCATCCCTGTTTATAACCGAATCAAGGAGTGTCTTAAGGAGCATCCAAATATTGCAGTAGCCAGTATTTGGAGACATTACTCAGGTGTAAGGGATGTTGTAATTGATGTCATTGAATCAGGCATTCCTATTGTGGTTTTAATAACGGAAGGTATTCCTCTAAAAGACATTCGAGACATAATTGTTGCTGCGAGGAAACATAATACTTTACTTTTTGGTGGAAACACCCCAGGGATTATCTTTCCACCAGAAGGAATAAAAGTTGGCATGCTTCCCGATATTTTTTATCCTGAAGAAAAAAGCAAAGAGGAATTTGGACCACGTGGTGTTACAATAATCTCTAGAAGCGGAGCAATTCTTTATCATTTATCAGATGCACTAGCAAGTGCTGGTATTGCACAAAATGCAGTTTTAGGAATAGGAGGAGATGGAGCAATTGGAACAAGATTCACTGATATAGTTCCACTTATTCAGAAATATCCAAACACAGATCTCATCGTAATTGCAGGTGAGATTGGAGGGAGTCAAGAGGAGCTTCTTGCAGAAGAAATAATGGCTCATCCAAAGGAATTTCCAATACCAATAGTCGCATTAATTTCGGGAGCAAACTCACCTGCAGGAAAAACAATGGGACATGCTGGAGCTATTATCACTCCTGGTCAGAATTATGGTACTTTCCAAACTAAAAAAGAAGCTTTGCAAAAATCAGGTGTGACTGTTGTCAATAGTCAGTATGAATTGGTAGAAACTGTCAAAGAAATATTGAAGGGATGGAAATACTTCAGTGTCGAAAAGTATCAAGAAAAAATGACAAAAACCTGGGAAGAACCGCCTAAGAAGGCAGAATGGGCAACACTTATCACTAAAGTTCAACCAAATAACTTAATAATAGCAGGATACCCCCTAAAAGAAATAATTAAAAAGAAAACATTCATAGAAACTGCATATTTGCTTGTGAAGGGAGATTTTCCAGAAACAGCACAAATCAAAGAGTTTGAACAGATAGCTTTAGAGGCTACCAAATTTCCTCCACCTAAAATTAATTTAATGGAAAATGAAGACATTTCAAAAACAATCTCGAAATATTTGTTATTGGATGAGGTCTTAGCGAATTACTGCATCCAAGCAAATAAGAATCCACCAAGCCTGCTTATGTTTTGTTTAGGTCGTATAGCAAGATATTTGGCATTAATCTTAGGGAATGAAGAAGTTTTAGAAAACATTAGACCAAACCAACCCTTTTCTCACGTAATATATCAAGTTCTCACTGGCCAGACTACTATAGATGAAAAAAAGGCAGGTTTACTGGAAGCAATGATAGTAGCTAGCGTTGATCATGGAGTAACACCTCCATCAGCTCAAGCAACAATTATTGCAGCTACGGTAAGAGCTGCATATGAAGTAGCAGTTGCTCAAGGAGTAAGTGCAATAACAGATGTTCATGGAGGAGCAGGAGCAAAAGCAGCACAATTTTTCCAGAAATGCGTAACTTTAGCGAAAAAGAAAAACATTGCACTCTCAGAGGCAGTCCAAGAAAATATCACTAATTACATGAGAGAAGGAAAACGCATTCAAGGCTTAGGTCATCGATTTCACACTAGAGACCCCCGACGGGATGTTTTATGGGTTAAAGCAAAACACGCTGGAATAGCTGGGGATTGTGTAGAAATTTCAAGAATTATAACTGATGTTTTCAAAAGAGTGCGTGGGATTGACCTCCCCATTAATGTTGATGGTGTTATTGGTGCTATAGTTGCAGATATGAAACTTAATCCAACAATTGCAAAAGTAGTATTTATATACGGTCGAATTGCAGGATTGTCCGCCCATTATTTTGAAGAAATCGCTTCCCAGCCGCAAATGCGGAGGATAAACTTTTCAGAAGCAGTGTATAAGGGAAAAAAGATTAGAAAACTCTAACACAAAATAATACTTAAAATCCTATTCAACCTGATAGATAACATCTAAATGAGTCCCATCCCGATATTCAATTAATGTTGTTATATGATCAGTTAAATTGGCCTCTATAGGACTGGCTAAACTTAGAGCTTCCTCTTTTAATTCTTCAACAGGACGAATATTTAATCCAGCTTCTTTCAAACGCTTTTTCAACTTTTTTCGTTTAGGATTAATTGCAATACCACCATCTGTCACAATAATATCAATACAATCTCCTGGACTAGAGACCGTGACTACCTTGTCAATAAGACATGGCACTTTACGAGCTAATGGCAACAAAATCATACTTATTTTTGCCCTAGCGGCGTCTTGATGCCCTCCTATCCCAGAATTTAAAATTCCATCGCTAAAAGTATTTACATTGACATTAAAATCAACATCAACTTCAGTGGCTCCCAGGGCTGAAAAATCAGTGTTGTTTGCAATACATCCTTTGTTAAAAGGATTA
The DNA here is from genome assembly GCA_048887065.1 of Candidatus Hodarchaeota archaeon. Lineage (GTDB taxonomy): Archaea > Asgardarchaeota > Heimdallarchaeia > Hodarchaeales > Hodarchaeaceae > Hodarchaeum. The sequence goes on along the minus strand of JBHLKC010000124.1, from coordinate 3,028 downwards.
TAAGCGTGATCTATTGATACTTCAACATGATTTGGGTTATTCTGTAATGATTCTATTGCTTTAGTATCAAATGATTGAGCGTCATATATTGTCTTGAAAAGTCCTGCTTCTAATAGCGCTACTGAATTCCCAGCAATCCCTCCAAAGATATAACTACCTTCAAGATTTTTATCAATCATCAAGTCTTTTAGATATTTTGTAGTAGCTAATGACATCCCACCTGCTCCTGCTTGCCAATTGAATCCAGGTTTTAAAAATCCTGAATGATACATCGCATCAACTGCAGTTTCTGCGATTGCAAGACGAGCAGATGGTACTTCTCTTTTCAAACTTCCCGATGTAATTTTTGAAGGGTCACCGATTGAATCTACTTCAAGAATTGCATCAACGCGACTAGAAGGAATGCTAACATGTTCTAAAGGATAGTTTAGTATTTCATCTGTGACTCCAATAACTATGTCTGCATATAATGAGTCTGTTTCAAGGGGATATCCAAGACTACCAAATGCATTTTTACCTTCTATTCCCGTCAAGTTCCCCAGAAAATCAGCTGCGGAAGCAGCAATGAAAGCTACATCTATGTGTAAACTACCTTCTTGAACTGCTCTCGCACGTCCCCCATGGGATCTGAGAATGCTTGGAACAGTTACATCACCTCTCGATACAGCTCTACCAATAGGCCCATTCATACTACCTTCAATTCTTCCAATAACACCAGTTTTTATATGTTCCAAAAGAGGGGAATGAACAGGGAATAAGGCAGTGGAAGCTAATGTAAGATTTTTTATTCCATAAGACGCGAAAGCATCGACTATAGGTAAGATTATGCCATCTCCTTCCCGAAGAATATGATGAAAAGAAATTGACATCCCATCATAAAGTTTAAGAAAATGATGTCCTAATAAATGGTCGACATCGTCATAAAATCGCTTTGTATCTCTGGTAACGCAGTATGGTTGATATTTAGGCCCAACCCGACTTCTTCCTCGTGTCCTACTAGCATGAATCCCCTGATAAGGAATTATATCAATCCCAAATATCTTTTCAGGAAGATTTCGTCCTAATACATTCTGAACTACCAAATTTTAACCTTCTAAAGTCCTTATTCTAGATGATACTGCGTATTATATCATCTTTGGAAATACTTTTTCTTTTGGGAGCTTATTTCAAGACATTTTATTCTTCAAGAGTACGTACAAGATTCAGTTATTATTCAATTGATGAAATAATCATCCATGAAAACCTTTACTGTGTAAGGAGATTTGGATAAGAAAAGTTATTGCTTAAATAATCTGCCGTTGAACCTCTATTTTGGATCCCATATGCTCTTGTTTCCAATAAGGATCTCTAATGAACAAATATGCACCGTGTGCAGCCAAAGCACCCTGCGCAGCAGCGACTGTAGCTAGTTGATAAGGTGTTACAATATCCCCTGCAGCAAAAATCCCTTCTATGTTAGTGCGTTGTAGCTCATCAGTCATTAGAAACTTCCCACGAAACTCTAATCCAAGATCTTCAAATATTTCAGTATTTGGTTTTAATCCTACTGCAAGAATAACCTTATCAACAGATAGTTCGATCTTTTCTTTTGTTAGGACATTTTCAAGAATTACTCCCTCAACTTGTTTCCGACCAAAAATCTCTTTAATCGATACATCTGTTAAGATTTCAGCTAGATGTTCTTGGAATACTCTACGAAGGTTTGTTTCGGAAGCTCGAAATTCTTTACGACGATGAGCTAGGAAAATTTTTTTTGCTACATTATTCAAATCAATGACTGCATCAATCGCTGTATCACCACCCCCAATAACTAAAACTTCTTTATCTGTAAATATTTCGGGTTCTGTGACATATGGATAAACGCCACGATCTTTTCTAGAAAATTTGTTCTCCCCGGGGATTCCTAGTTCATTAGGTTTCATTCCTGTCGCAATAATAATTGACTTTGCCTTATATAGACTATTTTCAGCAGTTTCCACTACTAAATTACTATATATCTTTGTAACTCTCTCTTTAATGAGTTTAACATTATGATCTGCAGCTTGTCGAACCCATTCAGACACTAAATGATCAGCTCTTATACGAGGAGTACCTGGATAATTATATATTTTCTTATGAGGGTAAATCGTGCTTAATAAGCCTCCCCATGTACCACCCTCAAAGATTGCGGCATTTAATCCCTTAAAGGATGCTACTATACCTGCAGAGAGGCCAGCAGGTCCTCCTCCAACAATAATTACATCAAATTCGGTTACATCACTTGACAAGGTTCAATCCCCATTTTTTTCTCAAAAAGCAGCAAAAAGCGAGAAATATATATTGATTATGTTCTGTTTCCAGTAATTTCCTTTTCTGATAGTTGAGTGATCCATAAAAGGGCAAAGAAAGATAACACATTAATTTTAATCTTGAGAATCTGTCCTTTTCAAAATAGACCTCCCAGATGGGCTTTGTCGTTTTCGCCTGCTTTAAATATTGCTTTTTTTAATAAAATGGGACCGATAATTTCTGCAATTAGTACATTTACTGCAACTAAATCTAAAAGAATGGTCGCAATTTCTATTGCATCAACTGTTCCTAACGCGGATAAGCGTGTGACAGCAAACGCGGCTAATCCAACCGCAACACCAGCTTGCGTAATAAGAGCAAAAGGGATATTATCCTTCACATTACTTTCCATACCTGCAACTAATGCACTTAAATAAGATCCCAGCGATTTTCCAATGAATCTTGCGAAAAAGTACGCCAAGATACCCAGTAATATTGGGGTAACTAACAATCCTAAGTCCATTTCAAAACCAACAAGGATAAAGAATAACGCAATTATAGGAGTGGAAAGTCGTTCGACTCCACGTACACACATAGCATTTTCACATCTTGCTAGATTGGAGAGGGTTAAGCCAAATATAATACAACTTAATATCACAGATAGATGTAATAAACCAGCTACGGCTATACAGATTAAAACACTAGGAAAAACAAATTCAGCAGATTGGTACGCAGCTGTTCCTTCGAAATGGAAAGGATA
>JBHLKC010000123.1:0-9400 GCA_048887065.1 Candidatus Hodarchaeota archaeon | reverse complement strand
ATGAGTTGTAATTACATCTTTACAGGCAGGTCCAGAATTTCTGATCCCAGTAAATGCCCTAAATGTCATGCAGAACGCATCAATCCCCAGGGGTTTCGCATTTCTACTATTTAGAACCTGAAGAATATAATAATGGGGGAAAGAGAATTCTTTTTTGATTATTTTCGAAAAAGACTATTATTGGTAATTAGTAGTATGAGAAATTATGTTTAGATCTAATTAAAAAAGGTAATAACTCATTCAATGTCCACTACTCCCAAGTCCTCCACCACGATCGTTTTTCTCATCAAGCCTATCAACCTCCATAACTTTGATAGGTTCTACACGATTAACAACTATTTGCGCTATTCGATCACCTTTATTGATCTTATACTCTTGTGAACTGAAATTATTCAAAATAACCATGATTTCTCCGCGATAGCCTGAGTCAATAACCCCTCCTGTTACAAATATACCGTTAAATGCCATAGAGCTTCTTGTCTCAATTTTTCCGAAGTATCCTGCAGGAATCTCCATTGAAATACCTGTGTGTACGATCTTAGTCTGTTTGGAGGTCAAATTAGCCTCCTCTATCGAATAAAGATCAAAAGCAGCATCATTTTCATCATGTTTCTTGGGTAACTGAGCATCTTGGTGTATCTTCTTGATCTTAAGTTTCACTGGCTTCCACCAACCTTTGTTAGAACATTTGGAAAGATCTTTCAGGTCTAGGATATTAAAATCCGAGATTATGTCTAATAATGGCTAAGAAATTCAAGGTCTAAAAAAGTCTATTTCTTAAGGGACTTGACAAGAATGATAAAATCTTGAAAGAGAAATAATTTAAAGTAAAAGAGGTTTTTAACCCTTTATAAAAAAAATAGGATCGTATAAAACCATGGCAAATCGTAAATGGCATTTAATCACCTCAATAATCATCTTTATACTCTATTGCATTGTCTATTGGTTTGTGGATAGAAATTATGTACCAGAGCTCCCAGATATAAGCTTATTATGGGTAATAACGGGATTTTTACTTGCTCTAATTGGTGCTGAAGCCCCAGACTGGGATTTATTATTGAATTGGATGCATCACAGAGATATAGGCACTCATTCTGCTCTTATTCCACTGTTTATTACGAGTGCTTTTCTTATCCAGAAATTTATTGATGAAACAGATCCAACATTAGTTTTAGCTTTAATTTTCACCCCATTTTTACTGGGATTTGCTTCTCATCTTCTTTTAGATTTATTTCCAAGTGTAGATCCCGAAAAAGAAATCAAAGAAAAAGGAATCACAAAAACCACAGCTACGCTCTTAGGTGGATTTGTTTCAGGATTAACTGGAATTGAAACAATTAAAGCATTAAAAGGGACATATCTGATTCATTTTCCTTTTAAAATGCCTGTTAGAAGTGAGAAAAAAGGAGAATTTGTAGAAATACGAAGAACCCTCCCCTTAAACGCATCACGATGGTGGTTGTTTTTTAACGGTTTGATATCAGGATTACTAGGTATTCTATTACTTGTTTTGTATGTTTGGGGATAAAAAATCACACCTCTAGAATGGTTAAAACTGATATGAACATTCGTGAATATCGAAAATCTGATTCTAAAGGAGTTATGCTTTTACATGAGGAGTTTGAAAAGGAATTTTTCAAAGAATATAATACCAATCCTCTAAAGCAATACCAGAAATTAGAATTCGATGACATTTATCATTCGTATACTCAGAAAGATAGAAAATTTTGGGTTATAGACAATAAAGGGGAGATAATTGGGTTGGTAGGTGTAATTATAGTTGATGAAAACACGGCAGAATTAATAAGAATGCGAGTAAAAAAGCAATATAGAGGACAAGGATTGGGAAAGAAACTAGTATTAAAAACACTAGAATATTGTACATCTATCGGAAAGAAGAGATTGATATTGCATACTGCCAAGAGATTAGAAATTGCTCGAAAAATGTATGAGAGCAATGGTTTCAACTTATTCAGCGAACAAGAAATACAATGGCCGTTGAAATTTACCATGATGTCGTACTATAAAGATTTGAACGAATGATTATGGTATTTGTGATTCTATTATCTTAGGTAGTCCTCGGAATAATGTGAGCAAGAGATACACTTGTCCTCGGTGGTATTGATCATGATCATAAAATGCCTCTAATAATACAAAAAGCGTCATTTCTTCTCCCCATGGAGCTTTCACTACTTTTTCATAAGCTTCATTAGGAGAATCCAATAATTTAACTGTTTCATTCTCAATAGAAGCAGAGAGTTCTTGTAATCGGTCTAAACTAACATGATTTCTTTCTTCTAATCTAAAAAACTTGGTACCTACCCATTGGGCAGGAACAGCTTCAGAAATTTGAGAAACACTGGGATTAAAACTTTGATGAACATATCGAATCTCTGATGCAAGCATATGACGAATTATTTCATCGATAGCCCACTGCGAGGGTTTTGGTCGAGTGACTATCCACTCTTGATTTACCTCACGATTATCCAGCTCTTGCCACATTCTTGAGCGTTGGGTTTGAATGCGTTCATATCTTTTTTTCCAGATAAGTCGATATTCGTTAATGGGTTCCATCGTTATTGCCAAGTTTGGGTATCATTATTAAATAGACAAATATCTTAAAATTGCTTCTTACGTTTATGATCAGTCGATTTTTTATACAAGTCTGCGAGCTCATCTAGATCAAATTCATCAATGAAATCTTTATCTTCTTTATCAAGACCAATCTTATCACTTTTTGCAGGACTAGCTTGGTTTGCATCTATCATTGCTCTTATTTTTTCATATCGACCGCCTTTTATTAGCTCGGAACTCTGTAATTTTTCACGTCCTTGTACAGTTATCCTCCATATCTGATAAGATTCGTCAAATTCAATATCTCCTTCCGACCTTAATCTACGTAATAATGCTAAAATTTTATCTCTGTCATATTCTACTTGACCTGTACGTGAAATTATCTCTAATTGGCCTAGAAGCGATAAAATAGGAAGTCCTTCCTTTTTGGTTTCAAGTAAATCAAGAATAAAAATTATGTAGAACCGAGAAAGCTGGTCTTGAATTGGTATTCGATCTTCCATCAAACAATTATTTATCCAAATAAGAACCTGTTTAAATTCCTCTGGTCTTTTTGCGGTACTTGAGAAGACTCGATGTGGACGATCATATCTATTGAGAATATCTAATTTTTCAATAATGATCGAAGGATGGATCTGTGTTATATCTGTTTTGTTAAAGAGAATGGCCAAGGGTTTGCCTAAAGACTGAGGATGATTTAAAATCTTATCAAATTCTATTGTTACATCTACAAAGCTTCTTTCATCACTCCCATCAATTACAAAAATAACCGCATCAACATACTCTAAAAGCTCAGATGTAAACCTTCTTACCTCTTTTCTACCCCCAACTTCTGTTATAGTAAATGCTAAGGTATTATTGATGGTTATTTCAGAAGTTTTTTGAGCGGTAAAAGGAATTCCTGGAGTAAAATGTCCTTCTTGAAAAGAATTAATGAGAGTAGATTTTCCACTTTTTTCTAAACCATAAAGCAGCACACGAATTGTCAATGTCAGTTAACTTCCCCATTCTTTTTCATTTATGTAAAATAATAGATCGTTTATCACTACTTTGTTTACAATTTTAAATGCACTTTTCATCGATTATTAGGTTTTTATTCATAAAAAGAATGATTTCGAATTTTCTACATCTTGTTTTATAAATCCGTACTAACCTTAGTTCATTTCTATCCAAGGTATATTGCTCTGTACTAATGTTAGTACACCAAAAAACGACAGAAAGACTTAAATAGCCGAATTTAATAGGGAATATATTACTACGACCTGTTTAAAGATGACTAGAAAGTTTAAACTGCTTTAACAGGTCTATTATAAAAAATAAGAGAAAAATTAACATAATATATTAAATTCAAAGAAGGGATAAATTATGAACGAGAAAAAAAACACCATTTTGACCTTGAAATTGGGCCTGAAGCTGAAAATTCAGATATCAGTAGTGATGTTGCTGCTAACATTGCTTGTACATCCCAGTGCCACTCATGCAGAAACGGTGGTTTTGGAAGATAATTTCAATGATGGGGATTTAGAGGGTTGGGAATTGGTGACGTACTATTCTACAGATCCCTTAAATGTCGGGTATGTCAAAGGTGAGGTACTAATTCGTAATGAAAATTATCAGATGCTCTCCATAAATCCAAGGAATGAAACCCATGAGGGCATTAATTGGGCAGAAAGAAACTCCACTCAAGTCAACGGCCATTGGAGTTTTGATGTTAACACGACTGCTGGTAGCTACTTGGGTTTTTTCTTTATTTGTCGAGATGTCACCCCAGAAACAGATTTTGAGGATGAAGAATGGACCCATCAAACACCCATTGGCCTTGAAGGGTATTGTTTATTTATAACGACTCATCCACGCGGGGTTCTAGATCATTTTACCTTGGGTAGAATTGATCCAGACTATATTACAACAGATCCCGATGAAGATAATTTCCTTGATTCACTCAACTTAGACGATACGGATTATGATTCACGCTATGATGTGTTCGATATAGAAATCACTCGGAAACCAGATGGAAATATAACTGTTTTTGTAAAACCAACCATTGACAACGTATACACCAAGGCAATGAGTGTCATTGACAATACCTACACGGTATCGGATAGGGTTGTTTTCTGGAATGAATACGTTCCTTCATCTCCCAGCAAAACATTCGACACCTCCTATGACAATATCAGAGTCGATGATAATTCCAGTTGGGTCCCTAAAGAATGGATACCCCCTAAAAGTGCATCAGGTTGGACTCCAATAGTTGTGTTTCTCGCCTTCATAACAATCATACTTCAAAAGCGAAGGAAAGGAGGAAGATAGCGTATCCTCTTTGTGTCCAATTCAAGCAAGTGAAAAAACAGTATCCACAATCTTTACTAAAATACATTTAGGCACTTTGGGTTGTGTACCATCTTTGAAATACACTATGCAACACTTACCATTATTTCTTTTAGTACTAATAGTGTTTAAATTTGTTTTTCCAGTGAATGGATGTAGCCTAGTATATGGTACAAGAGCTCAAATTACCATATTTGATTTTGAGGGTAATAAAGTAGGAAATAAGAATTTAAAATATTTGGGGGTGGATATGGATTGCACTTTAAAGAATTTAGTCCTCCCAGCACAAAAAAATAAAATTTATGTAGAGGATAATCAGGGAATTTTATCATTAATTGATTTAACAGAAGAAAAATGGAAAATACTAAAAAATTTTGAGTTAAATGGATTTCCAGTTACGTATTGGTGTTCAAAAACTATTTATCAGAACAAATGCCTAGCAGTTCGTTCACTAGTCAATGAAACGGTTAAAATTCATGTATTTGATTTAGAAAAACAGGATAGTAAGTATTTAACCTTTGATCCTTCTTGGGAACTGATGAACCAAGGAAAAATAAACTATTCAGTTATCGATATTTTTCAGGTTGCTCTTAATCAGAATTGGGGGGCATGTCTTTCATTAATCAATCAATCTAGTCAGACAACACCAAACAGTTCACTGCAGGAACTCTGGGTATATAAATTTAATTTTAACACAGGTGAAGGTCAAAGTATCTTCCAAACCGATTTCTCTGGCGAATTCACATATCATTGCCAATTTAAGATCTCAGATAATGGGAATTTTGCCTTTTTTGATCAGGTGATTGAATCGAATCAATCTTATTCCTCCCCTCACTATGCCTTAAAGGATGCATATTTGATTGATTTCCAAAATCAATCAATAAGTCGAGGTTATTTCGGTATAATTGTGGGGCAATCGTGGATTGAAGATAAATATATTTACTATACAAATTCTCCAATCGAAAAATCCGATGATAAACCAATGGAATTATATCTCAAAAAATATGATATTTCTACCCAAGAAAATGTAGTAGTTACTGAAACAGGGATTAGGTCTCAATCTATCTTCATTTTAGCTGATTACATCATTCTCTTACATCTTGGACGTTCTCAATCGACCCTCATCAGTACTCTCTTTGTAATTATTTTATTCACAATAATAGGATTAAGCTTAATTATTTTCACCATCATTAAGCGTTTTAGTATAAAGTGATCAAGAAATTTGTGGATTACACATAATTCAGAACAACACCCACTTGCAGGTATATTGTGTGGAGCTCAAGTATATCCTCATTGAATTAGTTCAAGTACAGAAATTCGTTTAGTGCATAATTTCCTAGGCAAAATGATCAAATTAAACACGATTTTTTTGTACCAACGTTAGGCCGATCCTATATAAACCATGTAGCTCTGTACCAAAGTTAGTACAGTGAAAAACGATAGAAAAGCTTAAATAAGTGAATTTTAAAAGAAATACTGTGTTACCTCCTGTTGAAAGATACTACAACGTGAAATTAGTACTTTTCAGGGTTGAAAACGATGAATAAATCCAAATTACTATTTGGACTTATAATATTATCATTAGTTTCAATGCAGATTCAGTCATCTTCTCATTATTCATTAATGACAAATTACCAAGAGGGAGGAACTACATTAATTCCAAATATCTCTTCTAAAATTCAGCAAACACCAGATGTACTTCGAATGGGTTATTATAATTTTTATGATAACCCAATAAATCTGGATCCTTTAATTAGAATGCATTTACTTTCTCAATCACTAATTTACGAACCATTAATAGAATATAATTTTGAGAAAAATGAAATGGTGCCAGTCCTTGCATATCAATGGGTTGTTACTAATGACAGCAAGCATTGGACATTTTACCTTAAGGAAGGTATTGTATTTCATGACGGATCAGTGTTTAATGCGTATGCTGTGAAATTCTCCTTTGAAAGAATTATTAATAGAACGGGAGATCTGTCACTTTATTCTCACACAGCAATGCCTTTGGAATCTGTGGAAATAGTCAATGAATTTCAGGTGATCTTTCATTTTTATGAATCCTATGCTCCTTTCATGCATCGAGAGGCTCAAATACTTTTTATAATATCTCCAAATAGCTTTGAAGGCACAAACTTGACATCACCAATAGGAACTGGGCCGTATAAAATTAGTCTAGATCAATCAAACTCAACTTTTCTTCATTTTAACCGCTTTGATCAATATTATGGTGGTGTACCACCATTTAAAGAAATCCATTATACATTCTATCCCCGATCTCAGGGAGAGAGATACATTTCAGATATGGACGAACATAAACTGGATTCTGTGGTGTGGGGAGGACATCCTTCTGAGGATCCTTCCTATTGGAATACTTCATTTACCCATGGTCCAAAAATTGCCGATAGAGTTCATTTTAACCTAAATAATACCTACTTAGCAAATATTAATGTCCGAAAGGCCTTGAATTACGCACTAGACAACAAAGCATTCGCAGATGAACTCGACTTTGCGCATCCATCACGCTCTATACTTCCACCAGGTAATCTTGGACATGACTCATCGATTGAAGGATATCCGTATAATCCAGAACTCGCAAATAAATTGTTAGATGAAGAGGGATATACTAGAGGGGAGGATAATATTCGATTCCACCTCAGGATGATTGGAGTAGAAGGCTGGGAGACGGAGATGGATTTTATTGCTGCTTCTTTCGGAGAAATCGGGGTCATGTGTCATGTTGAAGTGATAGATACATTAGAAGAGTGGGAAACACGATGGATACAGGGAGACTTTGATCTTACTCACCTTACTACGCTTGGCTACGATTCCAGTCTCACTTATTCACTGCTTCATTCAAAGGGAATTCATAATAATGGAGGATATGAAAATAAGACAATGGATTACTTGACAGAAAAAGGTCAAGAAACACCTGTTCGGCAAGAACGAGAATACTACTATCAATTAGTCCAGCAACTAGCACAAGAGGAATGCCCATATCTCTTATTGGAATATTATCCTGTACCTTATCATCGTGCACGACATTTAACATCTTATTTTTATCTGTCTGGAAAAATGCGGTTTATATTTAATTGTATTAGTAGTAATCAGTCTATAATTAAATCTACGAATTTTAAAATTGAAACAGCAAAAACAGCTAATTTGAGGATACTAACAGATATTAAAGTGGCAGATCAAGCAATTTATTTCCCAATAACTGATGCTATCATTGTAAATCCCAATATACAACCTTTAGAGGTCACGATGAAAATGAGTCATCAGTTAAAAACGTTCATACCTACCCAAAACGCGAGAGGGAAATTTTACCAAATCGAGACAGATAATGAGGAACTTCCCTATCGTTTTCGAAGTTACTATGACACAGAAGAAGTGAAAACTGAATCATACGACCAACTTGCCCTATATGAGTATGATGAAGAGAAAGAAATATGGAAAGAGCTAGTCACCCTTTCGTCGAATACTAGCTTACAATACGTAGAAATCGAATTTAATGGGGGAGATAGATTGTTACGCTTAGGTGAATTAATAGAAGTAACTTACATACTATTCCCATTTATATCAACTTTCACGATCCTAATGGTTGTTATTATATCTGTAACCATTGTTAAAAATCAGAAAGTGGCTAAATATGTGAAAACCAAGTATGGATGAACAATGAAAGCAAATAAAAAGCTGGAAGAAAAAGAAGAGGCCCAGGAAATAACAGTGGAACTTATAGCAAGAGAAACACAGTTAACTGAACTCAAACGAGAAATAAGGACGAAAATCCAACCTGGGAAGTCATTCGACGCGGATATACTTCAAGGAAAAACATTACAAGTATATTGGCATCTTTTAGAGAATGGATCGGCGAGTATCCGAGAAATATATAAAGCACTTGAGTTTTCTTCGCCTGGGATTGCCTATTATCAGATAAAAAAGTTGATGGTAGCTGGAATTGTAGCAAAAGATGAAGAAACAGACAAGTATTTCATTCACGAAAAAACTAAAGCGGGAGTTCTGAATCTTTATATTAATGTGGGCAATCTTCTTATCCCTCGGTTCTCCATTTATTTAGCTGTTTTTCTCCTAGGGTTCATAATATGTATCGTTGCGGCTTTAGTATGGGGAGATCAGTTTATTGGTCATCTTGGAACAATACTTCTCTTATTGTTCTTAACTTTCGGTACAGTCACCTTTATCTATGAATCCATGAGAACTTGGAAATTGAAACCCAATTAAGGAATAATATCAAATTTAAAAAAGAAAATAATAACATAAGATCCCTGTTAAAACAGAAAAATGAGTTCTAATTCCGATGTAATGATGCTTGGAGTTGGAGTAATCTAGAAGGAGTTTCAAGTTTTTATACTAATTACTAGGGAGAATTTCAGCAGAATTGCCAAGCTTCATTTTATAGTAAATCTAGCTGTTCAGCTTTCTGAACGCATCGTTCAAAGAGTTAAACGTCAGAAATGAGTAGAAAACCTTAAAT
>JBHLKC010000122.1:5374-9400 GCA_048887065.1 Candidatus Hodarchaeota archaeon | reverse complement strand
TTCGAGATTATGGTTGAAACTGAAGATGTAAAACATGATAATCTTCAAATAGTCGAAGTCCAAGGAAATAATCTTGAGGAACTACTCCTGGATTGGCTAAGTGAATTACTTTATCTCAAAGATGTCGAAGGGAAAATGTATTCCCGTTTTGAAATAGATTCTATCGATAAAAATAAGCTAGTTGCCAAAGTCTACGGTGAACCTGTTGATCCGTCTCGTCATAAATTGAAATTAGAAGTAAAAGCAGCAACGTGGACCCAGCTAGCGATAATAAAAAATTCTGACAATTGGATTGCTCAATGTTTGGTGGATGTATAGATGTCTCGAAACCCTGATCTTTTCAAAGAAGTATCTAATCGGAAAAATCTTTGGACAATTGAAAAGCGTGGAAATATGAGAGTTCCAGCTTATATATATGGTGATAAAAAAATTATTGACGAACTTAGAGCAGATTACAATCGTGATTGGAGTGCCACGCGTCAAATGATTAATGTAGCATCTCTACCAGGTATCCAGAAAGGAATGTTAGCAATGAGTGATGTACATCCTGGCTATGGTTTCCCCATTGGTGGTGTTGCAGCATTTGATCTTGAAGAGGGAGTTGTAAGCATGGCTGGAGTAGGCTATGACATCAATTGTGGCGTCCGAACGATGGTCACTGATCTTACTGAGACTGAGTTAAATCCGAAGAAAGAGGCATTAATGTCTGAACTCTTCCAAACAGTACCGGCAGGATTAGGAAAGCCTGGAAAAATCAAGCTTGAAATGAATCAGGTTGATGAACTCCTAGTTGAAGGTGCTCCGTATGTAGTCGAAATGGGTTATGGAACTAAAGATGACCTCGAACATACAGAGGAGAATGGCGTCATTGAAGGTGCCAATCCAGAAAAAGTGAGTTTCAAAGCTAAGAAAAGACAATATAACCAGATTGGCACTCTAGGTTCAGGAAACCATTATCTTGAGCTTCAAATAGTTGATAAAATCTTTGATCAAGAAGTAGCTAAAAAATTCGGTCTTTTTCAAAATCAATTAATTGTTTCAATTCACTGTGGATCTCGTGGGTTAGGTCATCAAATTGGTACAGATTATTCAAAGCGACTGGTGCAAGCATCTCAAAAATATAAGCTACCATTACCTGATAAGGAGCTTGGTTCTGCACCTATCAATAGTGATGAGGGTAAAAGTTATATCTCCGCGGTCAACGCAGGGATAAATTGTGCTTTTGCTAATCGTCAAGTGATTGCCTATTTAGTTCGTACAACTTTTGACAAAGTATTTAATATTGATATTCGGCAATTATATGATGTTGGACATAATACCTCAAAATTTGAGACTCATAACGGAAAAAATGTTTTAGTTCACCGAAAAGGATCTACTCGTGCATTTGGTCCTAATCATTCTCAAGTTCCCATGAAATATCGTACTATTGGCCAGCCTGTTATTATCGGAGGTACAATGGGAACTTCTTCTTTTATTCTGACTGGAACAGAACTGGGAATGAAAGAGACATTTGGTAGTGCCTGCCATGGCGCTGGAAGAAGTATGTCTCGAAAAGCTGCAAAGAAGAAGTACTGGGGGAAGACAGTGGTTGAGAACCTAGCCCGAAGAGGCATTGTAGTGCGTGCTCATAGCTTTGCTGGTGTAGCAGAAGAGGCTCCTGGTGCTTACAAAGATGTGGAACATGTAGTAAATGCCATGCACGATTCAGGAGTCGTAAAAAAGGTTGTTCAGGCCCGTCCTGTCGGAGTGGTTAAAGGCTGATTGATTTATTTCAAGCTAACAATTAAATTTATTATCCTATTTTAAGCAAAAGTAGTTACAGTAAAGTAACTACTAAATTAAAGATCTCTTTCTTCTAACATAGAAGAAGTTAGGATGGGAACTTGTATAATTTCTCTTTTTGGGAGTTTAATCAATTCTCTAATATTAGAAGGTAAGTTTAAAGTGAAAAATAACCCTATACCTAGAATAAGGAGATTAACCATAAAATAGAAAACAAGCAAACTTTCAATTTTTGAATAAGTCAGATAATAATAAGGAAATGTAAAGAATACAAAATCTATAAAATCGTTTAGAAGTATCCATACAAATGCAATGAGAAAATTGCGAATAGATTTTTCTAGAAATAACACTGAAAATATAATGCTTTGAATAAGTAGAAATAGATGAAAATAATCAAAAGGAAAAATATTCGGTAATTGGATACCAAAGATAGGAGGAGCACGGTAGTGTTCAGGAAAGTGTAAGAATAAGCTTGGGGCTGCAAGTGAAAATTTTATTAACGAGAGGGTTACAATCCAAAACAAAGGTTGATAATTCTTTATTTTTTTCCGATTAATTATTAATCCTGCGAATAAAAGAGCGTAAAGAGGACAATCAGGGATAAAAATCCAGAGGATGAATAACACCCCATTGGTTTGAGAAATATAAGGACTCAAGCCGCGAATACCCCAATAAAGATTGAGGATAACAATTGGTACTATCACAAAATAGTGAGGAATAAGCTGGTAGACTCTGGATTTAGTGGTTGCGGAGGGTATAGTCATTGAAATTCCATTTTCCTTAGATGAAAGATTACTTTCTCGCTTGACTTAAAAGAATTTTTGTATAAGCGTTTCTAAGTTCAGCTCTTTGTTTTTTATCTCTTTTCTCTTTCACCAATCGGGAATTTCAATCTAATTCTGGAATTTTAACAGCACATGTAACACTTTTCTCAAACTTCTCAGCCATTGATTTATCGCCAACAATTGCTCCAAAATGCATAGGAATGGCTAGTTTTGGTTTAAGAACTTCAACAGCCTCAATTGCTTCATCAGCTGTCATGACATACGTTCCACTCACAGGAATTAATGCAACATCTGTACGAAATGTTTCCATTTCAGGAATTTTATCAGTATCCCCAGCATGATAGATTCGAACCCCATCCATTTCAAAGATAATACCAATTTTATTGTCTTCTTTGGGGTGGAAGGGGACTCCAGGTGAGCGAAATTTATTTATATTATACGCAGGTACTATTTCAAATTTTATAGAGCTAATAGTCATCTTATCCCCAGGATTTACATAATGAACTTTCTTACTATCCAATTTTTCTAAAGTACTTCTAGCCATAGATATTCCAATACAGTCTGTTTCTGATGATACAAATTTTGCTAAATCCTTCAAGCTACAGTGGTCTCCGTGTTCATGGGTACTTATAACAACATCTACAGGATCAAAACTTCCTTTTACATTATATGGGTCTATACAGATAGTTTTCCCTGAAGTATCCGTAATGAGAAAGCCATCATGACCTAGCCAACGAAATCTAATTCCTTCAAATTCAATCATAATAATCACTGGCTGGATAATTTTGATGTGAATATAATAATTTTTCCTCAATGAATTCTAAAGTAATATAAATAATCTAAAATTCATGAAAGACTCAAAGATATAGATACTTTATGATTTTAGGATAAAAAGATGAATTTAAATCTATTAGTTTTGGCCTTTTGAAGATGTTAAAACCAATTGATTTTATATAACACTAAAAATCAAAGTCAATTATATGAGTATTAACTTCCGTAGAAAATATTTGCACCTAGTGAGATCCTTTTTAGAAAAAAAATATGTTAACGAGCTTGTCTCAATTATTTTATTTGGCTCTATGATAGACTTAGGTAAAAATCGAGAGAACTCTTCAGATGTTGATTTATTAGTTATATTAAAGGATAGTTGTTCTAAAACAACATTTAATCAAATAAAGCAAAATCTTTCAGCTGTTGAGGCTTCATTTTTTTCACATTTTCGTCAGGAAGAAATTTCTATATTTAAAGGACTCCAATTTGCAACAGGTATGTTCCTTAATATTTTTGTGTGCAGATATTCGGATTTTAGAGAACGTAGATTTAGAGTATTCAGTGTTAACCGAATTATGGGAAAAATTGCTCCCCAAAATTCGGTATGGTGGTCAATCCAAAAACAACACCAAATTATATGGGGAGAGGATGTCTTTAGGCATTGGGAAACGTTCCCATTAATGACAAA
>JBHLKC010000122.1:3161-5274 GCA_048887065.1 Candidatus Hodarchaeota archaeon | reverse complement strand
TCAATCCAAAAACAACACCAAATTATATGGGGAGAGGATGTCTTTAGGCATTGGGAAACGTTCCCATTAATGACAAAGACTGATTTGGTGCGTTCTTTCCTGATGAATTGGTTATTAGCTACAGGAGCTCTTTTTTTCTATCCTATATATGCTCAAAGTGCAAAATTCTCAATGGAAGCCATAAAATGGAGTCTTTTCACTTGGCGAAATTATTTGCAATTTTCCTTGTACACACCAAACCAAATAATTGAAAAATATAGCAAATGGGCGTCTACATTAGAGCTCCAAGTTTTATCTAGTTTTATTGAATATCGAAAAAAAGGGAAATCATCTAATTATTTTCCAATATTGGCTTTAATATTCGTTTTCGTAATCCATTATATTCTAATTCATCCTAGATCTAATAGGAGTCGAACGAAAATACAATAAAAATAAAATTCTAAGGTTGGAAAATCTCTGGTGTTCTAGGAAACATACACGCTTCACGAATATGGGATAAGTTAGCTATCCAACGAAGCAATCTTTCAAATCCTAAACCATATCCAGCATGAGGGGGCATACTAAATTTAAACATTCGGAGATACCAATCGAAATCACTAATATTGAATCCTTTCTGTGTTATACGTTGCTTTAATGTTTCATAGTCAGAGACACGTTGTCCACCACTTGAGAGTTCTCCAAATCCTTCAGGAGCCATTAAGTCTGAAGAATAAGTTATCAGAGGGTTATCAGGATTCACTGCATAATACATTCCTCGGAGTTTAGAAGGGAAATCTGTAATAAAAAATGGTTCTTGAAAGGCTTTAGAAATAGATGTTTCTCCAGGTGCACCAAAATCTTCTTGAGGATCTTCTTCGACTCCTAAATCGATAACAATAGATTTTGCTTCTTGAAAAGTTATTCGTTTGAAAGGTTTAGAAGGAATAGGGATTGATCGATCTAGCTTCTCTAATTGGATCGCTGCTTTTTCATTGACTACTTGCAATATAAAAATTAGTAGATCTTCTTGAATTTGCATAATCTCATTGTTAGTAGCGAAAGCAATTTCATTTTCTATTTGCCAAAATTCAGTGATGTGTTTTGGAGTGTGAGATTTTTCTGCTCTCCACGAAGGAATTATCCCAAAGACTTTTTCGTGACAAGAAAGAGCTGCTTGTTTATAGAATTGACAGGATTGAGCGAGAACTGCTGGATGACCAAAATAGTCCAATACAAACTGTTCGGCCCCGCCTTCTGTTGAGGCTGTTAAAATGAATGGTGTGAAGATTTCTGTGAATTTTTTTTCAATAAAAAAGGTTCTTATTGCATTTGCAGTTATGCTTTTTAATTCCATTATAGTAGCAACTTCAGGGTCACGAATCGACAGTTCTCGAAATCTAAATACTGTATCGATTTCCATTTGGGTCTTTTTTTTAGTTATATCAATAGGGAATTTTGGAGCTGCTAGTGAATGAACCTGAATCGTCGAAGGAATCAATTCAGCACCTAGCTTTGAACGAGGGTCAGCTTTAACGGTTCCTCTTATAGATACTACTGATTCAAGACTTAAATTCTTGGCTGTTTCCCAAATTTCACTAGGAACTTTCTTTTCGTGAAGTGTAACTTGACAGATCCCATCTTGGTCGCGAATTGTTAAGAATATTAATCGTCCTTTATCGCGAATCTGTTGAACCCACCCTCCAAGTAAAACATCTGATAATCCGTCATTCTTACTATTAACGTCGATTGTTCCGTGTGTTTTCCATTCGGGGTTCACACCATATGTCATATATACATTCCTCGTTTATCAAGAGTAAAATGATGTCACTATTAATCCTATTTCTCTGATCATTGTGGTCTTAAACTATGTTTTTTGAATAAACAATTTTTAAATTCAAAAGCAATAGTAGAAAATTAACTTAAGCAACTAAATAAATATTAAAATATAAGACAAGAAGCATTCAAACTCAGAAAGAAGACTGTTATCCTCAAGTAATCAGAATTAAACATAATAATTTTAATCTTTTAATTGACATAAAAGAGGAGATGAAAGATCTTGCAATTATTTCTTCACAAAAAGGAACCAATCGAGGAAGTAGATTCTAATCAAGAATTAGTAATTATTGGTAGTGGA
>JBHLKC010000122.1:1438-3061 GCA_048887065.1 Candidatus Hodarchaeota archaeon | reverse complement strand
TGCAATTATTTCTTCACAAAAAGGAACCAATCGAGGAAGTAGATTCTAATCAAGAATTAGTAATTATTGGTAGTGGACCAGCTGGCTTAACTGCAGCAATTTATGCGGCCAGAGCTCATTTAAACCCCTTGGTAATTGCTGGGGAGGAACCTGGAGGACAGCTCATGACAACTACCGAGGTTGAAAATTTTCCAGGGTTTCCCGATATGATTCAAGGACCTGATTTAATTTCAGATATGAGACAGCAAGCTCGTCGGCTAGGAACGAAATTTCTTGAAAGAAATGTCTTGGATGTTAACTTTGAACAGCATCCTTTTCTAATATTAACTGGAGAGCATCAGTTCTATTCAAAAGCAGTCATTATTGCAACAGGTGCTGAACCTAGACGTTTAGGACTTAAAAATGAAGCAAAATTAAGTGGAAGAGGGGTTTCATATTGTGCAACATGTGATGCACCATTTTTCAAAGACGTAGATGCCGCTGTTATCGGTGCTGGGGATGCAGCATTTGAAGAAGCCCTTTTTTTAGCAAAATATGCGACAAAAGTCCGAATTATCTATCGTGGACCAAAAGAACGAATACGAGCGTCAAAAACTTTACAGAAAAGAGCAATTGAAGAAAACAAAATTGAATTCAGCTACAACACTGTTGTAACTGACATTTTAGGAGAAGATAGGCTGACTGGAATAAATGTTCATAATGGGGAAGATAATAGAGATTATGAAATTTCCCTAGGGGGCTTACTTATAGCGATTGGCCACATTCCTCAAACTCAATTGTTTCAGGGGAAACTAGAATTAAATAATGGATATGTTGTTCACAAGAAATACACTATGTCAAGTGTTCCAGGAGTTTTTGCTGCAGGAGATGTTGTTGATTTTCGTTATCGACAAGCTATCACTGCCGCAGCGCAAGGATGTCAAGCAACGATAGATGCTGAAAGATGGCTAGCAGATCCCAATGGTTTTTGATTTATCTTACTTCATTTACTACTTGCAGATTTCTGAGAATTGCCATGTGTTTATAAAACAGGGTAATATAGTGTGAATATTATAAATTAAAAAAAAAAAGAGGAGGAGATGTTTTAAACAGTTAGGATCCTCCACCAAAGATTGTACTTAAACCTATATTATCCATATTATCAATAAATTGTTGAACAAGTACATTCTGGGGGTCCTGTGTAGCCCAAGTGTCCAGAGTCCATAGTGCCCAAATTGCTTTCAGTACACCATTAGCTAATCCAGCGATATTTGGAGGAAGAGTTTCAGGATCTTGAGGTGGTGTTGGAGAATATAACATATTCTGCCAGCTTGTTCTTACCTCATTAGGTATTGTAGTAGCTTGGGAAAGATTACCATGTCCAAGAGAAGCGTTATTAATTGCAAATTGCATCAAATCTTGAGACTGATTTTGACGTGGATCACTCGTGAAGATCGAAAGAGTATCAGCTCCATCAACGCCAGTAGTTCGGGCATTATTCCACGACTGGTTAAATAAGTCCACACCTACTGAAAAGGATTGCATTGCGAAAAAAGTATGTTCAAGGGCTCTAAGTTGGTATCCTAGCTCGGTTATATTAGTACTAAATTGATGAATCATATTACTAAAGTCATTTAACATTGG
>JBHLKC010000122.1:0-1338 GCA_048887065.1 Candidatus Hodarchaeota archaeon | reverse complement strand
AGGATTGATGGAATTTCTCTCATATTCAATCCGTTAAAGCTAGAACCCTCTGGGAACACGTAGTTCAATATTGCTCTTATCAAGAAATTTCCTTGAACTTGTCCGAAGGCGGTACTTGAGCGTTTGAACCAAAATGCAGCATTTTCTGCGGCTGCTGTTAAATTGGCAACAACTTCTGGATCATTTAGATCTAAAGTCGGCTCACTAGCTTGCGCACCACTACCTCCAGTTCCTCCTAATTCGCCACCAAAAAACGCTAGAAATTCTGCTGCACCTGCACCTATTGAAATTCCACCATCTGCAAAATTAGCTATACCATGATAAGCAAAGGGGACGATAATAAGAATAATTATTGCGATAACTGCAGCAAAAGGTTTGATAATTAGGGAAAAGATAGAAAGATTACCTTTCTTTGTCCAAATTCCTGTCGCTAATGTTGAGAGAAAGAATCCTAGAAAGAATGCTAGAAATTCAACAATTATTAGATCAGTAATTATAGCAATCTGCGTAACAAAGTTTACTATCTCATCTACTTCAGTCCCTAAACCGCTTAAGAGACCACTCTGAGCAATGGCTGTTATTGGTCCAGCTAATCCTGTTAGTATTCCATAAGGATTCGGGATAAAGCCACTAAGGAGAATATCTATCATAAATAGAATAAACCACGAAATTGGTGCTGTGATTACACTTAATAATCCTAATAGTTTAGAACGTGACAGTATGCCTGTAAGACAAAAAGCAATAGCTACTAATATCAGTTCCAGTTGGAAAAGAAGTGAATTTGTTTTTGAACCTAGAATTCCAAAGACAATAGCAATTATTACGGGTGCAAGAATTGCAGCAAGAAAAGATTGCCAAAGCGGAAGCGCTTTAATGGTTCGTAAATCATCCGATTCCTCTTCATACATGATCAGTCACTTATGTCATTTTTTGTAAGAGTATAAAGTGATAATCACTTGGACTCTTATTAAGATTAACTGTTTGAAAGTAGCGGAAGCGGTTAAAAATTCATAATTATCGTCAAAAAAAAAGAAGAAGATAATATAAACTAGAAGAAGTTTGAAAATAGTCTGGTAAAATGATTAATGGTTTAGAAAAATAAATTGAAAGCAAATTTGTGTTTAAATAATGTATTTGGTGGTTACCCTTGGAGACAGTAATGACATATCTTTTTCAAATGACCCCCTTTGCTATATTGTTTAATTTACCAATTCTTTTGGTAATTTTTAAGAAAAAATACCTCACTGTTCCAGGTGGAATTTTAATTGCCTCTGGTCTAGGAATAATATTCTTCATTATACAACCTTTCTTTTGGTTAGCAATGATTGTATTCTTCTT
>JBHLKC010000121.1:0-9405 GCA_048887065.1 Candidatus Hodarchaeota archaeon | reverse complement strand
CACTTGACCCAAATCATCAACACTAGTGTTTAAATGTTGACGTACTTCATCAGCTGAAAAATCAGGAAACTCAGCACGAATTAAGGCACACACAGCTGCTGCATGAGGACATGCCATCGATGTCCCACTCATGTAGCCATAACTGCCCATTGAAACGGGAATAGTCGACCAAATATTTACTCCTGGTGCAGCTACATCCACAGCTGGTCCATAATTAGTAAACGATGCTGGAGCATCGCTATCATCCGTGGCACTTACTACAATTGTTTCAGGGTACAGAGCTGGATAAGATGAGACAGGTGAGGCATCATTACCAGCAGCTACTACAATTACAACATCGTTTGTCGTTGCATAAGTAACTGCATCTTCTAGTGCAGAACTGGATGATGGAAAACCATAACTATTCGAAAGAACATCTGCTCCCGCATCCGTTGCGTTAATAATCGCACTAGCAGCATCATAGTCGTTACCAAAACCACTTGAATCAAAGACTTTTATGGCCATAATAGAAACGTTTGTAATACCTGCGATACCAATACTATTGTTTATAGTTGCTCCAATAACCCCAGCACAATGTGTTCCGTGGGAATGATCGTCCATAGGGTCATTGTCATCATTGACGAAATCATAACCCCCAGTCACATACTGGTCCACTAAATCAGGATGGTTATAATCAACACCAGTATCTATAACGGCCACTAGAATGGATTCAGGATTACCTATCTGGATATCCCAAGCGAGGTTGGCTTGAATGATTTGGGGGCCGTATTGGAGACTCCAATTGAGATCATTGACTACAGCGGAAACTGATGTGACTTGGGCAACTTCCACATATCGAACGATTTCTAAAGCCTGCCAATATGACATGAAAGTCTTTAAGGAAGAGATAGGGACCTCTAAAACAATTGCATTTAATTTGGGAAGTTCCCTTTCAAGTTGTACTTTAGATTTATGTAAATGGTAACCATAACTCTCATAACTAAATCTATGAGCTGGAAGAAACCCTACTATCACCTCTACTTTAGAATCTATAACCTTTACCAGTTTATCATTTTCCTGATCTGAGATAGAAATATCTAAATTGTCATAAATCGATCCTAAGGAGGTAATAATGCTACCATCTTCTAATATAACTTCTAACTTATCATTTGATAGTTGCAGTTTATTCCTATTTGAGGAAATTTTGGTAATATCTGATTCCGAGACGTTATAAGGAGTTTGAAACTCTGAAATAGAAATTCCTTCTGAGTTTGAGAGAGTTCCTTTCAAATTTCCACAAAGCGTTTCTGAAACAATTGATTTAGATATGCTTTCTGAAATTGGATTAGAAGTTATGATTTTATTTGCAGATAGAATTATTACAATAAGAAGAAACATACCTAAAGGTTTTATTTTAATTTTCGGAAGCTCTTTCATTTTTTATTCTTCGCTGGTTGATGGTTAATAGGTAAAGTCAAAATTTACTCGGTCATTTATGATTTCCTAAGAATCAAGCAGATAATACATAATTCCTTGTTTAAATACTTACTCATATTAGAATATAGTTCTTCTGTAAGAATACTGAAAATATTACTGATTAGAGCAATAATTATCTATAAAAATACACATATTAAGATTACAGTATTCTATTTATGTATAAGTGTAAAATCAAATTCAAACATAACTTACTAGAAATTTAGATAAGAAATAATAGGAACTATCACTATTGGTTCATAATCATTGTTTAGAATTATAATAAAACAGATTTTTTATGCCTTAATTCTTGTTCAATTCCTTTTAAGTTTCTGTGACAACTTCAGAAAAGTTTGAAAAGATTTTACAGTCAAATTTGTTTTGAAACTGGGTTTTGGATTCTTTTCATAACTCAGGGTATACCCACCCATTTCTAGAAGTTCTTCAAAAGCCTCTTGAGCCATTTGGATTATTTTTTCCTCATCTAGTGTTTTAATCTGTCTGTTTTTCATTAAAATGTTGCCATCAATAATAACAGTATCCACGTCTGATCCAAATGCAGAATATACTATATGAGAGGGACAATTATGAAAGGGTGTAAGATGAGGTTTTTTAAAATCTAGTATAATTATATCAGCTTTCTTACCAGCTTCAATCGATCCGATTTCTTTTTCTAATCCGATACTTGTTGCTCCTAGAAATGTAGCCATTCGTATTATCTGTTGAGCGGGAAGAATGCTAGCGTTTTTATGAGTCATTTTGTGTAAAAAAGCAGCTGTTCTCATTTCTTCAATCATATCAAGATTATTATTACTTCCGCATCCATCAGTTCCAATCCCAACAATATTGTTATTTTTTAATAATTCTGGCACTGGAGAAGCCTCATTACCATATTTCATCATTGGAGAAGGACAATGTGAGACAGTGGTATTTGTACTCTGCATTATTTTCATATCCTGGTTATTAACAAAGACACAATGCGCAGCTAATACATCACCTTTTAGGATTCCCAAATTATGTAAATGATCTATCGAAGTTTCTCCATGCTTTTCTTTAACCATCTTTGGTTCGTTTGGACCTTCAGCGACATGAATGTGCAAACCAACATTTAGCTCATCAGCTGCTTCTCGTGTTTTCTGAAGTAATGTCGGTGAACACGTATATATAGAATGAGGTCCCAGTTTACAGGTAATCCGACCGTCTATTGAGTTATCCCATTCTTTAGCAAATGCCACACTTTCTACTAACTCCCGCTCTCCCTTTTCAGGATCATTCAGCTCCAATATCCCTTGAGAAAGATTAGCTCGCATTCCAGCTTCTTTGACAGCGGTTGCTACCTTATCCATATACCAGTATTGGTCAGCAAAGCATGTTGTCCCCGTTTTTATCATTTCTAAACAACCTAAAAGTGCTCCAACGTAACAAATGTCGGCTGTGATGTTTTTTTCAATTGACCAAATTATTGGAAGCCAGTTAATACTTGGAACATCGTCAGCTACTCCTCTAAATAAAGTCATAGAAAGATGTGTATGTGTATTGATTAAGCCTGGCATAATTACCATTCTATTTGCATCGATCTCTTTATCTGCAGAATAATTTTGTATTTTGTTCATTGAACCGATATCTGTTATCTTATTTCCTTCGATTACTATGCCTCCATCCGAAATAACTTCGTTCTTAGAGTTGACAGTTAGAATTATTCCATTTTTAATTATTAAATCAGCCAAAAGGATCACCTCTGTATTTCGCAAGCCAAAGTATTGCTAGTTCCTCTTATAATTTTCTTCTGTGAGTTAGAATTTTTACTAAGAAGATCAAAGCTGATCACTATGTTTCTTATCTGAAAAATTTTCTTGTTTTCTTCTTGTATGTAACTCGAAAGTTTTTATTAAAAAGCTGAACCTCAAATTACACTAGTTCACCATGTTTTTCATCCGTTTTTGGAAAATAAATTTCGAAAGTAGAACCACAAACTTTGCCCTCTTCATTAGTTCTATTTTTCATAGAAATTTTCCCTCTGTACCCATCTAGAATGTTTTTAACAATTGATAAACCAATACCTGAACCATTTTTTCGCAATTTACCAGTGAAAAGATATTTTATCTTTTCTTCTGGTATCCCAGGTCCATCATCGATGATAATTACAACCCAAGAGTCAATTCCTCTGCTAAAAAGAGATTCGATCTTAATTTGAATATTCACTTGATCTTGATTATGATGCTTTATAACATTAGAAAGGAGATTGTTAAAAACATCCTCAATGAATTCATTTCCAGTTATCCAATAATTTAGAGTTTTATTAATGTTAAACTGGTATTCAACAGTTTTCTTAGGATATATACTAACAACATACTCCATTGCCTTTTCTATAGCTGGAATCAGTTGTATAGGATATAATAAAGCAAAATAACCAGATTTTCGAACAGTACGATACTTTTCAATATTGGAAATTAGATCAGAAATATAATTAACATTATTATCAATTATATCAAAAAATTCTAATGACTTAACATCTTTATCAGTATTATAAAACTCAATGACCATCTTTACCCCTTGTAGATGATTTTTGATGTCATGAGTGAGTAGATCTAGGTAGAAATCTGACTCAGCTGATTCAATATCATGTATTAGATTTTCTAACCTTCTTTGTTGGGTTAGTGATGTGAATCCTATTAGAAGACAACTCGTAGCTAATGTTCGGCCCAGATAGAAGAGTAGTTTTAATGCTGGAAAGGGCCATATAAATAGAAGAATCAGGTAAAGAAAGAAATGCAATGACACCCAAAATGAATTATGCTCTTTTGTGATTGTAAAGTCTTTAAGAAAAATTAATGTAAGAAATAATGACGCAGGTATTAATGTTTCGACAACAAACCAACTCATATTATTTAATGCACTGATGTCCCCCGATATATTAATAAAATTTAAGAAAGAATCTTCAGGAATGATGAATCCATATAGAGCTGACCCTATGAAGTAAAATGAGCCATAACTGGCCGATATTGTCATAATAATCCTTCTTTGCTTTATAAATAGATATAATGCTCCAAATAGAAAAAGAGACATTGTGATTGCTCCAGATGAATTTACATAAATAAACATGGTAAGAATTGAATTCTCTAGAATCTCTGCATAAAGCAAAACGACAATAAAATGGCCTATTGCATAGAAAAACATGGCTAGAGCCCAAAAATGAGTTGGAGTATCTTTTTTATAATGAACATAATGTCGAAATAAGATAAATGAGGAAATAAAAGCTATTATCGTACTTATTCCTGATGCAACGACTATTCCGCTATCAATCAACTAAGACTCATCCAACTTTTAATTAATTATATATTTTCTAAAAGAAAGAAACAGTATTTGGAAAGTGTCATAATCATTCATAAATGAATTCTTTTAAGAAAAGAAGTTCTGATTAAGTAATGAATAATTCATTATGGGGTGACTATAAGTATGAACGAATTAACACTAGAACACATTATCAAGGCTCAAAGGACAATTAATGGGAAAGTTAAACGAACACCATTGAATCATTCCACTACATTCTCTAAAATGACTAGTTGTAAGGTTTATTTGAAGCATGAGAATTTACAAAAAGCTGGATCATTTAAAGTTAGAGGGGCTTATAACAAAATTGCTAATTTAGAAGAAGCGAAAAGGGAGAATGGAGTGGTTGCAGTTAGTACAGGAAATCACGCTCAAGGGGTTGCATTAGCAGCATCGATATTTAATATCGCCTCGACAATTGTTATGCCTAAAGGAGCTCCAATTTCTAAAATTGAAGCAACAAAAGGCTACGGAGGACGGGTGGTTTTATATGGCGATAGTTTTGAAGAGGCTTATATTAAAGCTAAAAAGATTGAAGAACTAG
Source organism: Candidatus Hodarchaeota archaeon (assembly GCA_048887065.1). Classification (GTDB taxonomy): domain Archaea; phylum Asgardarchaeota; class Heimdallarchaeia; order Hodarchaeales; family Hodarchaeaceae; genus Hodarchaeum. The sequence goes on along the minus strand of JBHLKC010000121.1, from coordinate 4,079 downwards.
AAAATTTGACTTTAATACATGCCTTTGATGACCCTTTCATAATAGCTGGGCAAGGAACAATAGGTTTGGAGATATTAGAAGATCTTTCGGATGTTGATGTAGTCATCTGCCCAATTGGAGGAGGGGGACTTATCTCTGGAATAGCAACAGCAATAAAAGAAAAGAAACCAAGCTGTCGGGTTGTTGGTGTTCAATCCAAGAGAGTGGATGCAGCTTATAGGTCTTTCAAAGAAAAAAAATTGATACACATCAGTAGTAAAGGGACTACCATTGCCGATGGAATTGCGATAAAAAGTCCTAGCGATTTCACCTTTTCAATAATAAAATCTCGATTGGATGATGTAGTTATAGTTGAAGAAGAAGAAATAGCTCAGGCTATGTTACTCTTACTTGAGCGATGCAAAACAGTAGCAGAAGGAGCAGGGGCTGTTGCTTTAGCAGCGCTGTTATACAAAGATGTGGCAAAAAAAGGTGAGAGTGTGGTGCTAGTTATAAGCGGGGGTAATGTAGATATAACTATCTTAAGTAAACTCATTACTCAAGGACTGATAAAATCAGGTCGCTATAAAGAGTTGAAAGTTTTAGTAGAAGATAAGCCAGGCAAGCTTGAATCCCTTTTAAAGATCATTTCAAGCTCTGAAGCGAATATTATTGATATTAATGTAGATCGATATACCCCTGATTTACCTTTCAATTTTGTCATTGTAGACTTAGCAGTAGAAACAAAAAATGAGGAACACTCAAAGGCTTTATTAAAAGAGATTACAAAGCATTTTGATGTTCCTGGAATTTAAACCTTCAATCTTGCCTTTACAATGTAAATACTATAATTGCCATAAATTCTTCCAAGATATACCTTCAGTTAAAGCTATAGGTACCAAAATTATGATGGCTATAAGCGTATCAGTTATAGCTACTAATATGTAACCTAAATCAATTCCAATAGTGAGCCATGCTAGTACAACCAGTATAACGTATCCCAAACGTTTCACAGCTGAACCTACTCCGATAAAGGCTAACCTCCGTCCATCCTGAGAAGCCATTAATAGAAGATATCCAACGAAGATTAAAAATGCCCCAATCGTTTGTAATTGAATTATTGGTTCTGGTTTTGCAATATTTAAAATTGTTACAACTAAATTAGGGAGAATTAACATAGGGAGTCCAAGTACTATGTCATAAATTCCCCCAATAAGGAAGGCTATTTTCAAATAACGATCATTTGAGAATTTTTTTAGACTCATTTACATCACCTTTGATTTAATGAATTTAAGAATTGATTTATTTTTAGATTTGGTGCAGTGTTTTGATTATTGACCCTTATAAAAGTTTTTACAGAAAAATGGCTTTCATCATGATTTCAAACCAAAATCGAAACATCAATAATCTGAAATATCAAAGAAATGTTGTTGAGATACTATTACGTTTTTAAGAGTATTCTCTTATGAAATTAGTAAAATGTTTAATCTTATCTTTCAAAAATTATCATTATTACCTCACAATCATAATGAATTCTAGTGGCCAAAGATGTCAAATAATGTAGAGAGGGGTATTCCCGATAGAATAAAAAGTTTGATAACAATTGATCACCTTGATAAACCCTTTACAGAATATAACAAAGAGGAATTGGCGGATCTACCCCCAAAGGCAATTTATGGTATTGGACCCTATTATGCTACAAAATTAAAACGCCAAGCAAATGTTAAATCAATTGCTGATCTAGCTAAACTAGATTTATCAAGTGATTTAGGCATTAGTCCCAAGCTTATAGAAAAATGGACTATTGCTGCTTCTATCATAATCAATTTTACTCTAGACACGAAAGTTATAGTTGCCCCTCGTATATGTTTAGCAGGATTGAGCGCAGCAGGTAAAAGCAGTCTAATCCAAACTCTACAAAAACAAGAAACAACGCCTGTAAAATTTCCCACATTTGGTCTAGCTGTGGAAAATCTTACATTTCTAGGATTAAACATTGTTGTATGGGACTTAGGGGGACAAGTGAGATTCCGTAATATGTATTTAAGTAATCCACAACAATACTTATCAGAAACTATGATCTTAATTTATGTGATTGATTCGCAGAACACCGCCTTAGCAGATGATACAGCCCAATTTCTTGATGAACTCTTGATTAAATTAAGATATTTAAAGGAATCACCAAAAATATACTTAACTTTGCATAAATATGACCCAAATCTTAAGAAAAGCACTCTCAATAGCTCAATTGATATTATTCTGAACAAAATTGACCCGATTTTGTCTAGGCATGGAATTTCTAAATATAGTGTCTTAAGAACCAGTATTTATGATGTTGAAGGATTAGTGTACTTGTTTTCAAGGATCTTTGCTGATGTTTCACCTCTAAGTAATATTCTTTCAGACTCGCTTGCTTTTTACTGCGAATCACACGGTATTATTGCTAGTTATTTAATTACAGATTCTGGTTTCATTACAGCTGAATGGACAGAAAAATTGTCTGAAGACCAAAGAGAAGAAATCTTTTTAGAAATAATGGAAAGTATTCGAAAAGAAGTCTATGAAAGCGAAGAAAAGCAGAAATCCTTAACCTTTCAAAGTCATATCAATGAATTATTCATTACTCTGGATAGAATAAAATTGATTGGTGCTGTAAACCTATATTTTTGCTCAATTAGTCGAAGTCTCAGAACATCTGATGATCTGGAAATGATCACTCTCCGTAAAGAAATTCAACCTTGGATAATCAACTTTTTTTCGATTATCAGTAGTTAATTCAGTAAAGGCGTTTCATTCAATAAACTTTTTTCTGATTTTAGCAAGTGAATTTTCTAAATCACTAGTTAAATTTTCTTTCATTTGTTGGTTTTTACTGATGTAATTAAACTCCTCTTGAAGAGAAACAAGTAACTTGTAAAGTTCTTTTTCTTTAGCATGTTCTACTGACTTTAGCTTCACGCCTTGCTCCAAAACTGAAGTCAATTCTGATTGTAAATCTTCAGGTGGGGAGGAACGAGAAAACTGAGTTTTAACGGATATTGGTTGATGAATGATTGATGAATGCTTAACTTCGGGCAATTTTGGTATCTGTTCTAAATGTAAAACATGACTTTTCAATGATGTTTCTATCATAACTCTAAGGTTTTTTCTAAAGTAGAGAAATTCCGATAACCAGAGGCTTCTACTGCTACAGTATCCTCGATTCTTATTCCCCATTTCCCTGGGTAGTAAACTCCCGGTTCAACAGTTACTACATCGCCTTCCTTCAAAATATATTCAACACCTAAACTCAAGGAAGGTGGTTCTCCAATAGTTAAGCCAACACCATGTCCGAGTCCGTGAATAAAACCTTCGGTCATGGCTAAACCTTTATGTTTCATATAATAGACTGGTGTTTTATGATTTCGTTCTTCAAGAATTTTGCAAACGGTTCGTGAAATTTCTTGACCATTAGCACCAGCCTTTATTTGGTCAAGAGCACTTCGTTGAGATACAACAACATCTTCATACATGGTTTTGACCTCCTTTGGGGCTTTACCAATAACAAATGTTCTCGTAGTATCAAAACAATATCCAGATTCAACATCTTGAGGGAAAATATCAAAAACTATTGGTATACCAGCTTTAATCTTGCGTGTAGGAGTTCCATGGTTATGGGGATCAGCTCCATCAGGTCCAGGAGCAAATATTGTATCAAGGGAAGCAACTAAATTCTTTTTAGCGAGTTGTAGGTTAATGTAGGTCTTCACATCAGTAACAGTTAAAGGTCCTTGTTTATACTGGACTATATTGCTAGAGAGGGAGCAATTTCGAAGCATTTCAAGGGTTTCTCGTACGACACTTTCCGTCCTTTGTGCAATTCTAGAGATTAACTCAAGTTCACGAGGGTTCTTTGTACGTCTTACACGGCCAACTATATCTGGATCGGCGATGATGTCGAATCCAAACTTCTCTAGACGTCTTGCAATATCAATAACATTTCCTGCTTCATTCATTCCACCGAGTACAATTTTTTTTTGTACACCTAATTCTTGAAGAACCTTATTGTACACAATCGCACGAGCTTCTCCTACACCATGTTCACTAACTTGTTTATCATA
>JBHLKC010000120.1:0-9504 GCA_048887065.1 Candidatus Hodarchaeota archaeon | reverse complement strand
ATAGAATTTGAGGGGTTTGAACATATAAGTCCTAATATCAAAAAAAAACAGGCTAAAGCAATTATGCAAGAATATTCAAAGTTCCTCTTAGATAAAGCTTGATTTAGCTAACAATTTTGAACTAGGCTTTAATGTTAGAGACGAAAAATGACAATGAACCGATTTAAAATTGAGGAATTAATAGATATCATTTTACTCGTAATAATCGATAGCAATGCATATTCAATTCTCAATGAGTGTATGACGAATGATAAATTCAGTTAAACCAACTCTGCGGAAAAAATTTCTAAAGATGACCCCAGAGAAATAAGTTCTTTAATGACTTTAACTTCGTTTGTTTGTCTGAATTCAATGATGAAGATAAAGAATTTCGTTCAAGTAACTTTATTAAAAAGAAAGGATGCATAATAAAAAAGGGATGGGTTTGACCTAGCCCTAGATCGGTACAAACCCAATATTTTACGAGGTCATAATTATGACTCTGTTCATTTCCACGAGGGATCACTAGGGCAGATATGTCAATGTTGTTCGATTTTTTTAACTGTTTTCTTAACATAAAAATTATTCAATTCTCAATAAGTAAGAATCCTGTAAATCGATTAAATTATTAACCGACATTTTTGATGCAAGAATATCCATTTTTACCAAGTTTAAATCGCATAAACTCAAGAGGTTTGAAGAGCTCGCGAGTCTCTTAGGATCAGAATACAAAACGCTCATATATTTAGGCGAGATGAAATTATTACTTGGACTGAGAAAGTGCTTAGCTATTGGGAAGGAATGATTCCTGATCCTTAATTCTCAATAAGAGTATGACGTATAATATATTCGTCTAAACCAATTGTACGTGTAAATTTTTCAAAGCAGACCCCTGCATTGATTAAGAATTGCTGATGAGATGCTGAGACTGATTTCACTGTGATGTCGATTTTAATCTGACGGATAAACATCGGTTTGGCCGAGTACTTCCTAAAATTTATATCAAATTTATCACCAATTTGAGTAAATGTCTGATGATATTTCTTAAAACTTGTAAGATTTAGAGAGTTCGCAGCAGCAAGAATTTTTTCCACCCTTCTTTTTTGTAATGCAAAGGGTAAGATGGCAAAGTATAAATCTGCTTTAAATAAAAAAGCATCACTTAATTTATATGTCTCCATTATTGTAATAAGTTCCTTAATGATCTTAGATTCTTTTGTTTTTCTGAATTCAATAATGGGGATGAAAAGTTTTGTTGCTGTTACTCTATTGGAAAGAAAGGATGCATAATAAAAAAGGGGTGGGTTTGACCTAACCCTAAATCGGTGCAAACCCAATATTTTACGAAGAAATGTAATTTTCTGTTCATTTCCACGAGGGATCACTAGGGCAGATGGATCAATATGATTCGTTCTTTTAACTATTTCCTTAGCGTGATAATTTTGTACCTCCCCATTCGCAAGAATCCTGCAACAATACCCACTTTTAGAATTTATGGTTCCAGGAACTCGCAGAATTCGTCTAGAATCAACTGTTACTCGAGAATCAATCTTAATTCCTTGGCTTAATAATTCTTGAGCTATTTGCCTTTTCGTTTCCTTAGTTTTTTCTTCTCTCTCTAAGGCATCTTCAATTGAACGGTCGAATGGATCTTTACACACAACATGAAATCCCTTTGAACCACTGAATGCAATATATTTCACCGGAATATTGTGGTCTTTTAGAAAATCCAAGAGCTTTAGTGTTTCCTTTCTGGCCTTTTCAAGACTCTTTTTCCGATAATCTTTACCGTCAATATCAAATGCTAGATCTGAAAACAGGAATAGATTCTCTGATAAGACTCCCCCTTTTGCTCCAACAATTGTCGGAGCTAACCAACAACTTGTGGAATAATAGATATCTAATGGTTTTCTTCTCTGAATCCATTTATTAAATGAATGATTGTTACTAATTTGATAAGGCAATTTCCAAAATCGTCCTGTTGGTAATACAAAGCGGAACTGTCTCCAAGAACAGTGAGTCAGAAACGAGAGGTCAACAGGATTGGTTTTATAATATTCCTTTAACGATGAGAGATCTAACAAAGAATCATTATTCCTTAAGAAGATCTCGGTAACGTTCATTTTCAATATATTTCCTCAATCCAGCTACGGCCTGTTCCCCCTTTTTTGACCGACCATAATCTAGGGCTTGATGAAATTTTGACTGAACATCCATATAATAATCAGTTTCATTGATTGTTCCATATCTTGCTTCAACCCAAGCAACAATTCTACCATATTTTCCTGTTCGTGCTTTGGCAATCCTTCGATTCTCTCTCCATCTGGAGAACCATGAAAAAATTCCCATGATTGATTCACCTTTGTTTTAACTAACTAAGAATGCTCAAAAACTTTACTGTATCAAATGGAAAGACATGTAAAATTGAGCAAAACGCGGTATAAAGTTATTAATATGATCGAAAATATAGATCAATTTATCATTATCATTCGATTTATCGAAAACTCCATCTTGTTCACAATTGAAAAATTCACGGAACTTGTTGAAGCAGGGAGAATCAAAAAGAATTCTTTTCATATTAGAAAGGTACTTAGAACACTAAAGGATCGAGCGAAGCATCTAAAAATCGTATCGGAGAACATTGCGACTCAAGGTAATACTCTTGTTTCCAGACTAGATCTTTCTGGCTCTGAGATTCCCTTCGAAATTCAAAAAAAAAATAGAGAAGATTGCGTTTATAATTGGTTTAATAGGGACTATTCTAGCTTTTATTGCGATTTTCCAACAAGCTTTATTTTAATCCCAAATTATTGAAGATTTATTTTCTGAGGAATTTAAACGGATTGGGGATCCAACGGGGGACTCTTTTCATATAATCTATATACTCTTGTCCGAGAATCTTAATTAGTTCGTTTTCCTCATAAACAGCAATCTTATTAAAGAGAATTACAGCAATTATAAAAGGAATAAATGATATCAGGGACATCGTTAATTGAATTAACGCAATAAATCCAAGAAAATAAGCAAAATACATCGGGTGCCTTAACAAGGCATAAACACCCTCGGCGACTACTTTTGGTTCAGAATGATCAATTTCATTTAGAACTAGTTTATGTGAACCCATAGCTAGTCTATATCCAATTAGGACTAAAATGATAAATATTACCAAACGTACGAGCAATGGTATCTCACTGGAAAATTGTGTGGTAAGATGCAATAAGAAAGAGTCAATTATCCAAACAATCGTGAAAATCATTACGCAAAATAATTGAATTTCATGGGATCGGGGATGTTCATCTCCAATTCCATGTGAATGTTCATGTCTTGACAATTATAAAAACCAATCACACTTATTATATTAGACTGTAACGAACCCAGTTTTCTAATTTTACACCTTCTCTAAGGAGTCTAAAGTTGAGAGCTCCTATGTGAAGCATTAAATGACGAAGGTTATACAACATCGAACTTATAATGCTATTTCCATGTCACTCAAACACAGAAGGTTGTATTAATACTTCCATGGTTATTTGTCTTATTCTTTGATCAGCTTTCCCTTTTATGTCGAATAGGTAATTTAACAACTGTTTACGCGTTATTGTTTCCTTTGGCAACTTATCCAGATCTTCGAATCCTTATTTTTCCAACTTTGGTGTGAAAGCTTCACATTCTTTTTTTGAACCTCCTAGATACCAATCTAAATACCATATAGCGTGATATGCAACCTGCCAGAATGGAGGCCCACTAGTTCGCTCATCCCAAACTTTTATTGGACAACTTGTTAACACTTTTTCTAACATCTTAATAGCAGCTCCGTATTGTTCACAGAGAGCATTCGAAACTATTTCAGCATGATTGATTTCCTCATTTAACATCCTGAATTCTCACACCAATAGCTCTAATTAATGTATTTTCTTAATCAATCCTTCTGTATTGCCTGAATGAACTCTTTAGTAAACTCCTCTATTCTATCCCAGTCTCTATAATCATTTACACCGTTGGGATCAAACCTGGGCGATTCTTTTCCAGCTATTTTCATAATTCTCTTGTCTAACCAGCCCACAGGGGAATCTGGTGATACATTCATTACACCCCCAAAGGCTTCATAATTATCAATAATGCTTACGTTAACCCCGATCTTTTCCAATGCATTTTTACAATACTCTTCTTTGATTTCCTGATACCTCTCTGGGATAGCCGCATAACCCGAACATACGAAGAATATTTTTGGTCCAATGAAAGTGTTAATCTCATCTTTTTTCTTTTTCATAAAATTCTTCATTTCCTTTGTCCATTGACCGATTTTTATCCCTGACCCCAAAATTAAACCATTATATCCTGAAAATTCTGGCCATGGATCTTTTTTTACATTAATAATGTCTGAATCGATGTCGTTTTCTTGTAACCATTCAGACATGCGTTCAGCGATTCCCTGCGTTGCTCCATATCTAGTTCCGTATGCAATCAAAATTTTCAATATTATAACCTATATCCCGAGTGTTCTGAATTGGTATTAAATATCCTCACATAATGGTATTAACAATTAAATTTTACTTTGTCTCCAACTCTAAGGCTTTATTTAGCTGGTTTTGGTACCATTGACTCGGGGATTTGAACTGTTACAACCTCCCCTTGGGCGCAAATCTCCCCATGAGCGGAAAGCGTTACTGCTACTGTCACCTTACGTCCTTTTACCTCATTTACTTTCCCCCTTAATTCTAATGTAGTGTCAATTGGAGTTGGTTTTAAATAGTCCACGCGAACTGATGCAGTTACATACCTAAGACGTGGTTCAGTTCCTATTTCTCGCCCTTCTGCTTGGTAACCAGCAGCAGAAGCGGTTCCAGTAGCATGACAATCAATTAATGAGGCGATTAATCCTCCATAAACAAAACCAGGAATAGCAGTGTGATAAGGTCTGGGTTTGAAATGGCATATACTCTCATCAGTCTTGTGATCCCAATAACTTTTAATTTGTAAACCCTGATCGTTTAAGCGGCCACAGCCATAGCAATAGCTAAAATCATCTGGATAATAATCTTGAAAAGCTTTTTCTCGCATTCTAACTGATCTCCTTCGAATTTATTTTGAGTAATACTCACAATTTATTTTTATAAGGATATCTTTACATTATTCAATTAATATAACACTTTTTAAAATGCTTATGATCTCAATAGGCTAGTTTCAACAACTAATTTCAAATTAATTTGATGGAGAATAAAAAATTGGGTGTTAAAAAACGAATAACTGAGACGATTCCCATTATAATAATTATTTTTGTTTCTGCCATGGCGTTTTTTGGTGGATTTTTAGAGACTCAAACTCAAGAACAGGCAGAGAATACCCTGAAGAATGCAAATGATGCTGCATTAGAAGTAGATAGTGCTTTTTCTTATGCACAATTCTTGATCTCTTTTGATTCTGATCGTATTTTAACAGCGGAAGAATATTTCGACGAAGCTTGCTTTCTTTCTTGGGAATTAGCTGAAATTATATCTGAGCTTAATCAGAATGAAACTGATCGTATTTTATCTCGGATTGAGAATTTACTATATTATTCTCATGTATGGATGATAGGGACTTATTGTTATGTCCTAGATCGAGCTTTTTTCAATTACACCAGTGTAGAACTTGCTGACAAAGAATCGTTTGGCTTTGAACTTGTTGTTTATAGAAGTGACTGGGAAGCTGAATCCCCAGCCCCAATCAGGTATTATTCTCTTGAAAATTTTATGAATTTTTGGGGATTCGAACCTACTATGATGGTATTAATTCTAGATTATATAGATAACTCAACTGGACCTTTGGGTTTTACTACGATTGAAAAATTTTCAATATTCAGCTATAAGTTTATATTAGAGAAATCCATTGATCGAATGCAAGAGGATGTGGATGAACTTAAAAACTCGGCAACACAACTCTTTCAAAGAGCTGAATTCATTTCTAACGTTATTGGTATGATCACAATTGCTACTATTTTAGCATCAGCAATGGGAAGTACACTGGATTATCGAGACAACAAGAGTTACTTGTCTAGGATTTATGCTAGCCAACAACACGATCCAAGTTTGCTAATTGAGCCTAAGCAGAGGATACCTACGCTTGTTCTATTCCTAGCTGCAATTCTTTCCGTGTCTGGACTCGGGATAGCTATATTGGCATGAAGAATTTACTTATTTATTCCTCTTTCCAAATCATGTGCATGATTTCTCTAGAAATTCATATTTTATTGGATGGATCCCATCTTCATGAACAGAGCAAAATCTGCAAAAAGATTAGCTTATTCCAAGTATTTCTTCAAAATATCACGTAAAAAATAATGAGATCTATCAAAGGAATCAGCAGATATGGTAGATTTAGCTAGCAATGTTGAATTAAATCAGACACAGAGAAATAAACAACAAAAGATTATCGGGATTTTATTTCATTCTTTTCTCTTTGATATTGGATTTGGAATTGGATTTCCATTTTTTATTGGTTTATTCTTTGAATTCTTTACTCCGGAAGAATTACTCCTCATTAGTGCTTCAATTGTTATTATTCCTCTTTTAATCTATTTGATTCTGGGATATTTCTATTACAGTGAAAGTAAAAAGATGTCACAAAGTCTTTCACCTCCTTTACATATAGATGATTTCTTAAAAATCTTTAAGCGGATTAAAAGGGTTTATTATGTTTGTAGAACAGTTTTCATGTCTGGTGCTGGAGTTTTATCATATTTTTTAATTGGAATCTTTTACTTTGTTCCATTTTTTCAAATCACTACAATGTTTCAGCCTGTAACAATTTTTGCTTTTGTTGGTTCACTGACAACAGGGGGAATCCTAAGTATTACGAGTGTCAAATTATGGTTAGATTATAAGTTTGGCCAGCTATTGAGTGAGGAAATTCAAAATAGCAGAATGAATAGCTCTCCACCAATTAAAATAAATCTCACCCATTCCATCACTCAAAATACACTCTGGATTCAACAACTTATTCTAATAGGGATTTTTATTGGCATTTCGACAATTATTATAGTTGAATTTGATGTAATTACTCCTAATATTATTATTTCACTATTATTATTTTCTTTACTCTTTACAGGGTTTTTAATTATCCAGTTTTTCCTAGTATTTAAACCACTGTCAACTATACAACGACGATTGTTTGCCTTAATTGAGAAAGAAGAACCATGGGAACAGATGCCTATTATTACAATGAATGAAATTGGTTTAATTACCTATAATTATAACCTTGCTATTCAAGAAATTGAACGAGCGCTACATGCAATTGAAAAAAGGTTTAGGGATCTTGTAAATAATGTACCTATCGGCCTTTTCCGTGTAAATCTAGATAACCTTACTTTCGAGGTTAATCCCGCTGTAATTCAAATACTAGGTGAGAAATATACTGAAAAGTCGGCTTTACAAGAATTTTATACCAGAATTTCAAATGACCCTTTAGTCCAAAGGGAAATTAGTCTTCTATCAGAGTCAGAATCACAGATTCGCAAAATCGAAATGCCAATAAGAAGAGAAGATGATTCTGAACTCTTTGTTCGTATGAATGTACGTGTCGTTCCCGATTCTACGGGGAAGGTTTATTATGAAGGTTCATTAGAGGATATTACAGAACAGAAAAAAATGGAAGCTATCAAACAAGAGCTAGAGGAGAAGCGGCAGCTTTTCATCAGTATTATTAATCATGAAATTCGAACCCCTTTGACAATTATCAGAGGATATAATGATTTGATCCAAAAATACATTGAGAAACTTGACAAAAAAAGCAGAGACGAAATTTTTAATACGATCAAAAAACACACAGAACGAATTGAACAGTTATTAAGGGAGGTGGCTGATTTTACCCAGCTTCAGAGAGGAATACTACAATATGAAAAAGAGGACTTCGATTTCTGCAACTTCCTCGTTGAAGTTTTAAAACCATATCAGTATCTTTTATCAGGCCAATTTGAGTTTAACGACATTTCTAACCAAGAATCTATTATTATCTACGGCGATAAAGATCGTTTGCAACAGGTTTTGGATAACATCCTTAATAATGCAATTGAGAACACATCCAGTGAAGATCGAAAGATTATTGTACTTTCTGAAATCTATAATGATTATGTCAAAGTAATCATCAGTGATAACGGAGCAGGTATCGCCCAAGAAAATCTTGAGAAGATATTTGAGCAGTTCCAGACTTTTGAGACTAAATACTCTTCTAAAGGAACAGGAATTGGTCTTTACTTAGCGAAAGAAATTACTGACGCTCATGATGGTAAATTAATTGCGGAAAGCGAGGGATTAGACAGAGGTGCAACTTTTATTTTAGAACTACCAAGAAAATTCTAAAAGAAATGAATCTTCCACTAAGAGAGGATTTCAATCATCAGTCTTTCGTAATAGCTTCTCTTTCTCCCTAGGTGTATTAATTTCAGGATTTAAACTCTTATATTGCACAAATTCTTTATTGGGTTAAAGGTAATGTAACTATTAATTCAGTTCCTTTTCCATAGATACTCTTTATCTTGATTTTACCTTCATGCTTTTCAATTATACCTCGTGCTATTGACAATCCAAGACCAGTTCCTTGCTCGATCGTTTTGGTTGTAAAGAAAGGTTCAAAGACTTTAGAAAGATCTTTCTTTTTTATCCCAATTCCATTATCTTTAAAGCTAATGATGAATTTATCTGCTTCCTTAATAGCAGCAATTTGGATTTGTGGTTTCCTATCATTCCGATCGTCAAACGAATCAACTGCATTTCTCATTATATTTTGAAATGCTTGGAAGATTAGCGATCTATCTCCCACCAATTCAATATCCTCTCGAATATTAACACTTATATTGACATTTTTTTCTGTAAATTTAGCCTGAAAATAGGCAGAATTGATAAGTTCTTGGATCAATGAGTTTAGATTGAATCTACTGGGAGAAATATGAATTTTTCTTGAAAATTGAAGCAGTTCCTGAACAATCTTACCACATAATTTAACTTCCTTTTTTATATCTAACAATTCATTTTTTAATAAATTCTTCTTTAGATTTATAGCATTATTTTCCTCTAAACTCAATAAATATTCAGTAATGAGATCAATATTGGCTAATGGTGTGTTTAATTCATGAGCAACACCTGCAGCAAGTTGACCTACAGCAGCGAGCTTGTTTTTCTCTATTAATTCTTCTTGAAGTTCTGTTACATCACGACCAGTTGCTTGAATTTCAATCACTTCATCAAATTTATTGAGGATGGGTGAAGCATTCCACTCCATCGCTCTCGTCCCCATAGGTACATTTAATAAATTAGTAAATCCTTCAATATGGATTTTTCTTTCTTCCAACTCTTTAAAAAGAGTTCTGGTTTTTTTCAGATCATTTGGGTGCACAAAATCCAATACATTTTTCCCAAGCATTTCTTTAGGGGATTTTTCAAAGAATTCTGATCCAGTTTTATTAATGTAAGTGCAGTCTCCTTCCAATGTTATTCGAAGAATTATTTCCTGCGAAAGTTCTGTTATATTCTTATATTTCTCCTCTGATTTTTT
>JBHLKC010000119.1:0-9521 GCA_048887065.1 Candidatus Hodarchaeota archaeon | reverse complement strand
GCTGGACTTAGATAAAAATAGGGGGATGTAACTGCTGATTTCCAGTAATAAACTACTCTTTGAGATAAAAGTAGAAAAGGACTTTCTTCCTGGGCAATATTCTGAATTTGTTGATAGTAAAATTCTCGTTCTTGAGAAACAGGAGTTTTGCGTCCTGAATCAAAAAATAAGTCAACTTTTTCATTGGAATACCCTCCAAGGTTAAGGAAACCGGTTAATGGTTCCGAATGTAAATACCAATGCATCTCTCCGGGATCAAAGGGTCGTGCCTCCACAATTGCAATATCAAAATCAATATTATACTCTCCAATCACATCCCAGTAATTCTGATCTTCAGTAATTGTACACTTAATCCCAACTTTTTCAAGAGATTCTTTGATCACTTCGATACCCATATCAGGTATACTCAGACCAGGTCTAATTGCCAAATCTATATTAAATCGATAGTCATTTTCATCCCTAACATAACCCGCTTGATCCAATAATAAGTTAGCTTTTGTTAAATCATATGGATACCCTTCAATTGAAGAATCATGACCAAGAATCCCCTCAGGGACAACTGAGTTTAACGGTTGGCTCAGTTTAAAAGTATTCAATGCAAATTCTTCTTTATTTATTGCATAATTAATCGCTTTACGCACATTAGGATCGGTTAATTCAGATCTATGATGGTTGAAATGCCCAAATGTAATTATGGGAAAAGCATTTATCATTGTTCTTTTCCAATACGGGTCATCTTCCTCTGGCTCAATAGAGTTACCTGATCCTATAAAATCAAGACTCTTAGACAGAATGTCTTCCTCAAACTGTGTATCGTTTAAGGGATCTGAAGGGTAAATCTTGAAATGAATTTCTTCGAACGGAGAAAGACCCTGGTAATATAAAGTAAAACGGTTAAATTGAACAAAAGATGAATTAGATTCCGTTAAATTTATGCTATAAGGGCCTGTGCCTATTGGATTAATGAAAGTTTCCCCATCGAAACAATTTGGGGAAAAAATTGGTAAAACTTGTGCAAGTGTATTCATGAAATTTGCATATGAGTCATAAAAATGAAAAGTAACTAGGTATTCATTCACAATTTCTATTGATTCAATGAAAGCATCAGGAGTACCTATTGCCAACGCTGTCTCTGCTGAAAATTTAACTGCGGAGGCATTAAATCGTGATCCATCGTGAAAAAGGACATCATCACGAAGATAAAATGACCAATGTTTACTATCACTAGTAACTGTCCATTGATAAGCTAAACAAGGAAGAAATTCCTTCTCCTCAACAGAATATTCAACTAACGTTTCGTAGATAAGCGATTTCATAGCGATCCTATAATAACCTAATGGAAAAAAATCCCCTATATCCTCAATGAGAGGTTGATGGTCTCCCATTTTTAATATTGAAGGAAGCTCAGGTGTCTGTTGTATGATTTTATTTGTTGAGTCTAGAGTACCTAAGGGAGAACCAGCTGGAAAAGCATCAATAAAAGTCGTCCGTACATGAATTACTGAGATGATTCTAGGCTGGATAAAAAGAAGGATAATTAAAAATAGAAGTATTCCTCGCCCAGATTTTTTCCTAAATTTGCCTTGATTCACTTTCTCTTTAAAATTCCATTTCATTGATGGAATCTTCTTCAATAATAATACCTTCAATTACCTATCAACCAGTTGATGATTATCTGTTTTTCAACAAAACTTAACTTTTTTAACAGAAATTTCAATTATTTAAGGTTTTCTGCTTTTAAGAAGTGTACAAAAGCCTGTACAATATTTATAACCATGTACAGTCTCCTGTACACCTGAATCTCTTATAAAAAAAAACTTGTAAATAGAGGAATAAATGAGTCTATATAGTGGTTAAAATCATCGTCAATGGCAGGCTATCGAATTTTCGACCAATCCACCAAATTTTCCACCTTCTCGCGCGAGAGCTTCTTGAATCAATTAAAAATTAGTTTAAAGAAAGGCTTTCTATATGATTATAAAGTCAAGCAATGTGAAAAAAATCCTAGATAAATATGCAACGATTCATGCACTAGGAATGAGTACTAGTTTAATGCTTTGGGATATGCGGGTAAAAATGCCCAAGAATGCAGTCAAAGACCGTGGGAAAATGAGGAGTATCATTACAGGACTTTACCAAGACATGATGATGAACAAAGAATTTCTAGATCTAATTAACTTGGCTGAAAAAGAAGATCTAACTTTGTTTGAAAGTGCCATTATCCGTTCCTTAAAGCGTGAAACGAAGTTTTTTTTTTTTAGCAATTCCATCTGAAGTGTTGAAAGAATACATAAAACTCACCACAATCGCATATAATGAATGGTTTAAAGCCAGAGCAAAATTAGATTTCTCTATTTTCGAACCATATTTGAAAAAAATAGCTGAATTTAGTCGAAAAGGGGCGGAACTACTTGGATATGAGAATGAACCTTATGATGCAATGCTTGATCGTTACGAAGAGGGAGCACTTGCTCGTGATTATGATGAGATGTTTAACGGAATAAAACAGAAAATTGTGCCCATATTTAAAAAAATGGCTATAGACAGGAGCCATCCTTTGGAAAACGAACCTTATAACGAGGAAAGACTCAAAGATTTTATAACTTACGTTGTTAAAAAATTCGGGTACGATTTTAATCATGGAAGACTAGATAAGACCACACATCCATTTACGGGATCAATTGGTATAAACGATGTCCGTATTACAACACGATATGAAGGAGGAAAAAATTTCAAAGACCCTCTCCTTGGTTCAATTCATGAATTCGGTCATGCCATTTATGCTATGCAAATTGATCCTGCATTAAATTGGACCCCACTAGCTAGCGGGAGTATAACCTACTCACTTGGTATTCATGAGTCACAATCACGGTTTTGGGAAAATATGGTCGGTCGTAGTCAAGAATTTATCGAAACGTTTTATGATATGTTGGTAGTATTAGTTCCTAATCTTGCTAATTACGATACCAGAGAAATCTACCAATATTTCAATATTGTGAGACCTAACTTCATAAGAGTTGAAGCTGATGAGTTGACTTATCCCTTACACATACTCCTACGTTATGAGCTGGAAAGAGACATGATGAATGAAAAAATAAACATATCAAAGGTACCACAAGTCTGGAATGAAAAGATGGAGAATTATGTGGGAATAATTCCACCAGACGATGCTAGAGGGTGCCTTCAAGACCCCCACTGGTCAAGAATGTTTGGTTATTTTCCAACTTATGCTATGGGAATTATCTTAGCTGCCCAAATTAAAAATAAAATAGAAAACGAAATAGGACTAATTGGAGAGTTTATTCAAGCAAAAAACTTTATTCCAATAACGAATTGGCAAAAAGAGAACATTCACAAATTTGGTTCGCTTTATATGCCAAAAGATCTGATTAAGTCTGCCCTTGGAGAACCAATGAATGTAGAGTATTTCGTAAAACACGTAGAAAAATATGTTAAGTTATGGAGCTAAAATACTGGCTTATTTAATCTGATTTTTAGATTTCATAATTCTCTGATGGGACACTTATGAAAAAATATATTGATGCTAATAGAAAACGCTGGGATGAACTAGCTGAGGTTCATTATAAAGGAGAAGGCTACAATGTGAAAGAATTTATCAAAGGATGTATTTCAATTGGGGATATTGAGCTTCATGAAGTAGGAGATGTGAAAGAGAAGCAGTTATTACATTTACAATGTCATTTTGGCAAAGACACATTGTCATGGGCCCGATTAGGAGCGATTGTGACAGGTGTGGATTTTTCTAGCCGTGCAATTGAACTAGCTAATCAATTGAGGAGTGATACAGGTTTAAAGGCAACTTTCATACTATCAGAAATTTCAAAGCTTGACCAAAGTGAAATGCCTCCATCTTCCTTTGATATTGTTATTTTGACGATAATTGGATCATTTGATGCATATATTTGGAGAATTGAATTGTTCCCCGAATCTACTTTAAGAATTGATTCCGTGCATCGTCCTTCAGCAAGTGGAAAGAGAGGAGGGCCGTTAGAGCTCATTAATAACAATGATGATACAACTAACACTTAAATGAATATTTTCATGGAAGGGATCACATTCGCTATCATTTCCCACTAAAAAATATTATATAATAACCTTATAAAGGGAAGTTCATAGATTAGCAGTACGAAATTACGTGTTTTGCGTTCTTTACGGAAAATAGATCTTAAAAAATTATAAATTCTTCAGATCAGTGATTATTTTTTTTATGATCTGAACAACACTCCATATTTCTTGATACGTGTTATATAGTGCAGCTGGAGCAATTCTAACAATATTAGGAGGTCTGTAATCAATGATTACATTTTTCTTTAACAAAGTCTCGCAAATCTTTAAGGCTTCATTATGTTCCAGTGCCACATGACCAGTTCTTTTATTTGGGTCACGTGGTGTACCTATACTTGCGTTATAGGGTTCTTCAGCTAAGAATTGATCAATAAGATACATCATATACTCTGTCATTTGAATTGACTTTTCCCTAATGTTGTCGATTCCAGCTGCTCGGATAACTCTTAATGCTCCTTCCAATGATGCAGAACAGAGAATATTGGAACTCGATATTTGCCATCCGCCTGCAGATTTAGCATGTTCAAAATTTAGAAGCATGTCAAATTGCTTTTCTTTTATATATCCAAACCAACCAGCCAACCCTGGTTCTTTTTGAAAGTGTTTTTTATTAACATAAAGAAAAGCAGTTGCACCAGGGCCAGCATTCATGTACTTGTACGAGCACCAGAATGCAAAATCTACACCCCACTTATCAAAATAGTGGGGAACTGTTCCTGCAGAATGAGAACAATCGAATCCAATTATAATATTTCGTTTATGTGCCTCTTTCGTGAGAAATTTCATATCGAGTAGCTGCCCACTCCGATAAAGGGCAGAAGGCAACATAATAAGAGCAATTTCCTCAGTCATCAATTCAACAATTTTTTCTTCTTCTAAAAATCTACCATTAGATGGTGCAAGAATAAGATTATGAGCTGGATCAAGTTCCTTGAGCTTTATTTGGCTATGTAATGCATAGATATCGGTTGGAAAATTAAGTTCATCTGCAAGAATCTTTGTCCTGTTTCCTTTCGGATGATAAAAAGTACTAACGAGTGAATGAAGGTTAATAGTTGTTGTACCTGTCGCTACTACTTCTTCTGGTTCCGCTCCAACAAGTGGAGCTGCTAATTCTCCTAAGGATTCTCCATAAAACCACCAAGGTTTCTCGTTAAATTCTTTATACCATCCTTTTATTCCTAAAGTCTTCCATTCATTGATTACTCTTAGTAAAGACTTTTCTGCTTCTTTGGGAAGGAGACCTAAAGAATTTCCATCTAGATAAATAGTATCAGGAGGAATATAGAACTGATCACGAAAATTCTTTAAAGGATCCTCTGAATCTAACTGAGTAGCGAATTCTTTATCAGTACTAAACGCCTTATTCATATTACACTGCCTTCTTTCTCATTTTTTTGGATTCTTAGATTCTTTCAACTGAGAGGTTTAACCTCATCCGAAAAATTGGTCAAAGGGTTTTCGCTATTGTTACAATGATTCAGTAGTACAATGAAGTGAATATCTACTTTGACAAGGTTTTGATTTTTATGAGCTTCCTAAATAGCTTCGCGTGGAATTCTGCCCAAATGTTTTTTAGTTCCGTCATTTAGTTGCAAAAATGTCAAATGATAAGACCTTAAAATCTTAGAATAATTTTAAAATCATTTAAAGCTGTTATTCAATGTCATTAGACTCAATTGCTATTCCTGGCAACATAGTTACCGTTAATGGCTCTCACCATTCAGAGGAAATCTTTACGTTCACAATCTCAACTTGTATATGGTGTAAAAAGGGTAAACGCTGGTTGGAAGAGCGAGGATTTCAATATTCATATTTAGACATAGATAAAATTCCAGTTGAAGAAAAAAATCAATTGAAAGGAGAAATAAAAAGGATTTTTGGTGTAGACCCAAGATTTCCTTTTCTAGTGGTAAATAAAACCAATTATCACTCGGGGTACAACCCAAATGTTTGGGGGAAGATGTTAGAGTGAATAAACAACTTGCAGAAGTTCAAAACTATGTGAAAAGAGTGTCACAACGAAATAACTGGAAGCTTACTAGTGATCAAGAGACTTTAAATGATTTAATTGACGGATTAAGACAAAATTTCAATCGGTATGGGTATTATAACTGTCCGTGTCGCGATAGTCAAAATGATCGCAAGCTAGATCGAGATATTATTTGTCCATGTTTGTATGCTAAACCCGATATCGAACAGTATGGCCATTGTTATTGTGGACTTTATTTCGAACAAGAATACTTGGGAAGTCATCAGATTAGTATGATTCCAGAAAGACGAAAAAATGTGGAATATCACAAGTAAATTAAACAAAACATATACATTCAAGAGGAAAGCTTATGATCAAAGAAAAATTAACGTTTGATGCCCCCACATGGGAACACATTGAGATATTAACTGTAAAACTCTTTAAACAGTTGAGAGGAAATTATTTCCCTGATGTGATAGCAGGAATTAGTAGAGGAGGACTTGTTCCAGCTCGAATAATTTCTGATTTGTACTTAATAGAAGAAAAAAAACCAACTTTGTCGATTATGCAAATTGGATTTTATTCTGGTGTTGGGAAAACTGAGAAAGAACCTATAATTTACCAAGATCTACCTGGCCACATTCATGGGAGATCAATTTTGTTAATAGATGACGTCGCTGATAGTGGAGTATCTCTTGATTTTGCCTTGAAATACTTAGAAATGAAAAAACCAAAAGAAGTAAGAATAGGAACATTGTATTATAAACCTTGGTCAATTATTAAACCTGATTATTACGTCGAGGAAACTGAATCTTGGATAATATTTCCTCATGAGCGATATGAATTTATGGCTGAGCAAAGTAAAAGCTCAGGGTCATCCTCTATTGAGCTAAAGGACTTCTTATTAAAAATAGGAATTCCAGAATATTCAATTAATCATTTCTTTGAGATTAAAAAGTTTATTTCATAAAGTAGCCCTTTAAATTAATTTCCGTCATCCAAAAATATATGAATAACCTACTCTTTATTGGATTTGAAATTCTATTAAAAGACAAGTTCTAAGTTGATTAACTAATTTATAGCCTAAAAGTAGGTAGGATAATCCTATTGGTAAAAAAGAGATATGTCAGAAAAAAAAATTGTATTCCGCCGATATACAAACACTATGGAGTAATTGATACTGTAAAAGAGATTAAACCACCTTTCAACAAAAAGCAGCTGAAAAAGCTCCGATCTTTACGGAATAAAAGATAAACCAGAAATTCTGGCAATTCCTTTGAGTGAACCATAATTCAGGGAGCTGCAATCCTCTTGACAATTTGTAGAATTCTAAGCTTCAACTCCGATAACATTTTTTACAATTTAGCCTTAGAACTAGCAATTCTTCTTGATCATTCTCATAGTCCTTATGATTTGTCTATTCGTTTTTGGCGTAATCCAAAATCTGTCGTATTGGGAAGAAATCAATCAGTTGAGGATGAAGTGGATCTAGAGTATTGTAAGAAAAATGAAATAACTCTTTCACGAAGAATTTCTGGAGGGGGAACTGTCTATCATGATAAAGGTAACTTAAATTTATCATTTTTCTTACCTAAAAAGACACTCCTAAATCCTCAATCTAATAAGTGTAGTGTCTGTAATACACCGCCTAATAGCTGTAATAACGAACAAGCACATATTTGTTTTAGATCGTGGCTAATTGCAGATAACAATTAAGATGTATTTTCGATATAGATTAATTCCCAAATCAAAATTCAGCTAGAGAATACGCTGGAAAATAAGGATTTTACACCTAGGATTTATAAATTCTTCTCGTTATTCCCAAGATTCTCAGAAAAATTCTTTTTGTTAATGATCACTGATGAATGTAATCATCTATTTTTTTTAATCAAAATTAAATTCCAGATTTCAAATACAAGTTTGCAGCAAGTTTAAAGGAATAAGAAACACAATGTAAGCTTTTTTTATGCACAAACAGTAATACATATTTGGATGTTCACAAAGTAAAGCTTTTAAACTATGTTGTTACAGAATGACCTATTCTGTGTTACAATTATATATTTCTTTGTTCGATACATTTTTGGTAAAAAAGAGGTAAAAAAATGCATATTCCAGATGGTTGGATCGATCCAGCATTCTTGTTAATCACTTGGATTATCACCCTGACTGTATTGGCAATTAGTTTGTATAAGATGCGTGATCTTGATGAAACTAGAATTACTTACATGGCAGTATTAGGTGGGACCATTTTTGCTGCTCAAATGCTCAATTTTCCCATTTTTGGAGGAACATCAGGTCATCTACTCGGCGGTGTTTTGGCAGCAGCTATAGTTGGTCCATGGGGAGGAGTATTAGTCATAACTGTGGTTCTTATAATCCAAGCACTCTTATTTGCTGATGGAGGAATCCTTGCACTCGGTGCAAATATCTTTAATATGGGCATTGTAGGAGTGTTCATAGGATATATTATTATTCGATATTTCATGCTTGGTGTTGATCCAGATGAACATAAAATTCGTTATTATGGCGGAGTGTTCATTGGTGCGATGTTTTCAGTTGTTATTTCTTCATTCTTTGCTGCTATTGAAATTGGAATTCCAATAATAAACAATATATCAACAATTCCGTTTGTTATAGCACTTCCAACGATCTTATTTTATCATCTCTTGATTGGCTTAGGAGAAGGCTTAATAACAACAGCTATTGTCTTATATTTCAACACAATTGAAATGAATGTCTTTTTAGAGGTAGAAAATCCAAGTATTGAACTCCCAAATTATAGGAGAGGATAAATAATGGAACTTAAACAGAAATACATCGTTGGAGTTTTTACTATATTAATTCTCTTTATTTTTTTGGCACCCTTTGCTGATCCCAATCCAGATGGACTTGAAAGCGCAGCTGGTGAACACGCTGCACCTGAAGGAAGTGCATTTGATTTAGGTTTTTTAACCGATTATGGATCCGAAAATTCTCTTCTTTTTCATTTACTTAGGAATGAATTTCTTGCAATAACAGTTTCAGGCTTAATTGGAGTTGTTATTGTCGTTGGTCTTTTTTTCATACCTCTAGCGATAATTCGAAGGCGTAGATCCAATATCACTCCTAATAAATAACTTTATTTTATTCAGATATTGCTTAAAGGTTTTAACTGATTTCAATTGACTAAATCTCATTCCCATATTCATTATCCTCACCCTAATAAGGGCTTTTCGCGCAAAATCGATGTTAGAAGCAAAATAATAGCCACACTTACAGTGATTCTAATATGTTCTATTATAGTAGAATTAACACAACTAATTTGGTTTTTCATAGTTTTTCTTTTCTTTCTTATCATTTTAAAACCAAATAAAGATTTTATAAAATTCAGCCTACCTACGATTCCAATAATAGTTTCTCTATCATTAATAGCGTTTTTTTCATTTAGTCGCTCTCCTATTGTATATAAAAATCTATTTTACAT
>JBHLKC010000118.1:0-9540 GCA_048887065.1 Candidatus Hodarchaeota archaeon | reverse complement strand
TATGTGTATTAAGATTATTGTTAGTTATTTAAGAATCCGATTTTCCTATCTTCAAACATACTGGTCGTATTCCATAAGGACATTTTGCTCCCATTTTCCACTTAGCTTATCAATCCAACCTTTTACGACGACCTAAGAGGAAGTAGTTTTTGTTTGGATACTCTCAATCTATTGAAAATCACTATCAAATAACACAATTTCCTGTTCCTTACCCTCAAATTGGCTTACTAGACTTGTAAGAATTTTGAGTAATTGTTCATCTTCATCAGATTTAAAATTTATGCTATTCTTTAAAATAAATTTCATTTTAATTACATTTTCTTTGCAAAATGGATAAGTACCATTCTTACAATTATGACAAGGATTATCTATTCTTTTTGCACGATAATTCAGGGTAACTTTGACTGTTAAATAAAAGATAATGATATAGATGAATTTCAAAACAAAACCAAGTATATTCCATTGAATGTAAATCATCGCAACAAGAAAGAATGCTACACTCACTCCTAGAATAAACCTTAGGATTATTTTAATTCGCTTTACAGGTTTAAAATTAATTTGAATTAAAGCAGGAACATAAAATAAGAAACCAATTGTCCAGAGTATTATAGGGGAAAGGTTTTTTAACTGTGTTAAGATTATTAGAGCTATTCCTGCTGAAAAACCTATAGAAATAAATGTACAACCAATACAATAGTTTTTGTCAAGAATTCTAATCAAATGATTGTCGTAGTGTTGACAAGAGGGATGATGAGCTCCCCAAGATAGGTGAAATAAGTTATGAATAATTCTTGAGGATGTTTTAGGCCTTTGCTTCACATGAAAAAACAAAGACCGGCACTATCCTCAAGCTTTTCTCTCGAAAATAATAACCGCTGCTCGATCAGGGCACATACAGCCGCATCTATAGGTTGAATCAATGTATAGATCCCGATACTTGAATCCTTGTCTATTCATTTCTTCTATTATATCAAATAATTTGTTTCTATTGATAGATGGGTTACAACAGCTCGTACCTACCGTCCTAATTGCGTATTGTGTTCTTATCTGCTCCATTCTCTCACTCTCCAAAAAATTAGATTAATCCCTGCTACAAAACTCATGTTCCCTTAAATACTTTTCTTGAATCTCTAAGAACCTATGATACTTTTTTATGAACTAAAATTTTTACTTAAGTTTGAACCATAATTTTTTATTCTGTAAATTCTAAATAGTTCATATAGATAATTCTTAAATATTCACCTCTTTAGAAGAAACCTCGGGGAATTTTGGATTCAAAAAGGTACTATACATTCAAGTTCTAATTACTAATCATATCATACTCATTGTAAAAGAATTTTTAAAAAAGACAAAACATCAATCTGACTCTGAATATTTAGAAGATCTGGACTCCATAATCATTTCTTTCATGCAAGATCAAGTACCCTAACCTTTTATGGATGGAGAAGCCATGACTGATAGGAGAAATAATTCACGAATAGGAAAATTAATAGATGGATTGTCAGCGTACCGAATGCATATCACAAGTCTTTATTTACTAATTTTAGGACTAATTTCATTCTTCTGCGGGGGGACTCTTGTGGTTACTGGTGGTAGAATTTGGAGTTCAACATTAATGTTTTTGGGTTTTCCTATCATTTTCATTGCTCTGATAACCATGATCGGAGGAATATTAGTCTGGGTCTCGAAGTCTCAGGCGAAAGGTATACCACGCTTCACTCTTGGTTATATTAGTCTTATGATCTTTGTTTTTTTAAGAATATATCAAATGGTAGATGATACTCTTCGCGATTATATTATAGAACGAGCCATAATTTCTTCAGTTCAACTCTCGGGAGTAATTCTCTTAGGAACTTGGTCATTTGCTCTATTTAGTCTTCTGGGAATTTTTCTACTTGTTGGATATCGAAGTACAAAAATTAGTTAGTTTATGTCTTTTGATTCACGAGTGAAGGATTAATTCCTCACCACTTTTTTTATTGGATTTCTTACTCAATCCAATATTACTCTAGCTACAATATCTTTTTATACTGTTTATGACAACTGGTCTTCTAATTTACCCTTTAACAATTCTTATCTTTACTGTTTTCTTTTACTAGATTTAATCGCTTTAGGACTACATTTTTCGACTTCCTGGATTAACTTATTGAAGCGTGTTCGTTCATCTCGGTCTCTAGATCCATTATTTATCCGTTGTGTTGAACTTATCGAGGATTTTGCATCTTGTACTGACCTTTCTGTTACTTCTCAAAACTTATCTGACTTAAAACGTGATATCAACAATTTTCATCATGGTTTTTGGCGTGACGAACTCATTCTCCTTGTTTCGTGGATTGAAAAGTCATTCTCCGGGTTATTGAACCAAGCTTAACTTTAAACTCCTCTGAATACATTCTAAAGACACCGAGAAGAAGGTTGGTTTGACGAGATTTCATTATATTTGTTAAGCAATTCTAGAATCTTGTAATCGTTGAATTAGCTTACCAGAAAAATTCCTCCTAGCTAATATAGATGAAAAATATAGCAACTCCATAAAACGTACAATACGGTTAATCCCCAAGATTTATTGAACACCGTGTGCATTATGAGTTATAATATAAAAGATAGAGATACTAAACCTATTTATTCAAATCGAAAGTGAATAACGCGTGACATTTTTTTGATAAATAGGATAAATCGTTGTATTTTGAACATTCCCACATGTTCTTCCTTGTCGTTAAAAATAAGTCCAAGCATTAATTGGTCCAAGATTTGAATCCTATTATTTAAATTCGTTTTTATTATTGAAGGTCATAATTTTCTCTTTTTTTTGATGTGTGTTCCTTGTTTGATCCTATATTCCATCTAACTGGTATAAATTTATTAACCTAGTTTTTTTCACATGTATAAACATTTTACAATTGCTTATACCATTAGATTGATAAATAAATTGCTAAAAAATGTATCTGTAAAAGATAGGTTGGTCCCTGTAATAGATTATTATCAATAGAATAAAAGAATATAGAGGAGTAAATTACCAATGTGGAAACAAAATGTCGTCAAACGAAAAATTATTGGCATCCCAGTTGTGCTAATTTACATGAACTTGGTTTTAATTCTTTGGCCACAGTTATATAGTAAAGCTACCATGCTGAATTTGCTAACGATCTTGTTATTCAGCTTATTTATTGCTGGAGATATATTATTTCGACCGCTTTGGGTTGGTAAAGAAAGAGATCAGTTTAAGAAAGGTACCCTCATTATTTTTCTTTTATTCTTTACAGTTCCGTTTCTCTTGTATTTTCCCTATATTGAGTACCAAGCATTCCTTCAGCAATTCATTCCATCCCCGATCGCTTTAGTGATGGGTATCATCGGCAATCTCGTGTTGACGTGTGGAGGGATTCTAATGATTTGGAGTAGGATCCTCCTTGGACCTTATGGCACACCCAGGATCGTAATTAAAGACCACCATCAATTAATTACCAAAGGAATTTATCGATATATCCGCCATCCTCTCTACTTAGGTTACATTCTACTGTTATTCGGGTATAGTTTTGCTTTTAGCAGTCTTTTTTCTTCTTGCATAATCATTCTTATTATGCTTCCCTTAACCAAAAGTAGAATGGATTTAGAAGAGAAATTACTTCTAGCTAGCTTAGGAGAGAAATATAGTGACTACATAAAACGTACAAATCGATTAATCCCTAAGATTTATTAAACATCGTATGTTTTATGACTTTTGGAATGAATGATGTATTAAAAAAAGGTTTTTTATGGAATGCTTCCTTATGAAGGAATGTTTCCTGTAAATAAAAAAACCATGAGGGAATCTAAACCAACTTATTCAAATCGAAAGTGAGCAATGCGTGACATTTTTTTGATGAATGGAATAAACCGTAGTATTTTGAACATTCCCACACGTGCTTCTTTATTATTAAAAAAAGACCACTCATTGATCAGTCGGAGATTTGGAGCCCATTTCTCAATGTCGTGAAGATTATTTACCCCCCACTTAAATTCTGCTTGAAATTCTTTGAGACTAATATTTTTATTTGCTTCTTTAACCATGAAATTAGTGTACACATCAAAAATAATTTCTGCGTTTGGAAATGAGATCGATAATTTTTGGAAAAGAGATTGGACATCAGTTTTTGGTAAGTACATAAGAACTGCTTCAGCAATAAAAAGAACTGGACACTCGACTTTTGATGTTAGAGTCAGTATTTGCGGAATCCATGAATAATCAAGAATTGAACAACCAATAAATGGATTTCTTTGAGTTTCAGATAGGAGTTTTCTTTTAACATTGATGACTTCTGGAAGATCAATATCGATAAAGGTAAGAAGACCATTATCGATCCGATCAAAACGTGTATCTAATCCTGATCCCAAACTGATAACAATACCATTTGGATATTTTTCAAGATAACTACGAACTTGATTATCAAAATATCGCCCTCGAAGGGCATGACCGATAATCGCGGGTTTTTCTAAGGATTTTTGGAGAGTAAGAAAGTCGAAATCCAACTTTTCCAAGATTTCCACGGCTTTTTTATCGTTTAATATGGGTTTTGGAGACCTTGCATCTAATGTTCGCGAGAGTAATGGGAAGAATAGTGTTTTTTCAACTCCTGTCAGTTTTTCAACTTTAATAGCTTCATTTTGCATAATCTCAATACTAAATTAATGAAATAAATAGTTTTTGCTTGATTTATGAGTTTTACATTGTGAATTTTCCTCATATTACAGCAAAAAAGAAACGATTACAGTTAAGAATTTCTAAAAATAACGTAGATTGCTCCTCTCCTATTAATTTAATCTTAAATCTTAAGAAAATCAAAGACTCTAATAGTATTATCAACAAATATTGAGGAATTTTGTTTCAATTCTTCGAGAAATTCTAATTATGTTTGATATTGCCAAAACCTAAATCTAAATAATAAATATCAGTTTATTTTCAACAGCAAATATTAGGAACGAGGGGTTATGGTAACGCTAATTGATTCTATAGAAATGAAAATAACACCCGAAAAATTGTTTAATGGCTTGATTAAAGTTTTTTCTTCCCAAGAGGATTATAAATTATGGCATAAAGACCATGTCAAATGTAGTTGGATTAAAGGTTAGGAATTTGAGATAGGATCAATACTTTATTGTGAGGAATATTTGCATGGTGAATTACATGAAATAAAATTTTTAACCACAAAAAAAGAATCAAATCGAATAATAGAATATAAACTTCTGTTTCCAGTGTCAATTATTTGTCCTAAAGGTTCTTTCATCATAGAACCAAAGGATGGAAGTTCAATCTTTACGACGACACTTTCTTTCAGGTTTAGTTGGCTCATTCAAAAATTTGCTAGGAGGAGAATTGAGGCTATTGCAATACATATGAAAGAAGAAGGAGAAAATCTGAGGAAAATATTAGAAAATGAAATCTAAGAAATACTGTATAAAAACTTTTCAATCAAGTTGAGTATATTATTGATCTAAAAGTGCTTGATGTACCTCCTCCTTCCGTAATAATTGCTATACCAAATGCACGTAGCAGAATAAGATAATGAAAGTTTAAAAAAACTTTCCCCAAAATAATAGAATTGGTGTTAATCCAGCCTTTTACGGAGTTCAAAATCCTAATAAGTTAAAGATATTTGCTCAGATGTATGTTTATATAATCTTAATCAGCCAAAAATGACATTTATGTGAATAGATTCTTGAACCAAGAATTTGTAAAAGAATCCTTAGTAGAATAGTTCGAATTATGGGAAATAATCTTTTCATTATATGTGGTTCTTCTTCTTTTTCTTTTTTCGATACATAACTACAACAAATATTAAGATGGATGGGGTGCCAATTATTATAATGAGACTCTGATTATTGAGTGTTAAAACGTTCAGCTTTGTCTTGTTAAAGAAATTCTTCATTAGATACGATTTATCATTGAGAGATGAGTGAAACGAATGATTGTTATCAATTTCATTAACCTTATTGTATTCTTCTTCAATATCAAAAACAACAACTTCTTCGAAGTTATAAAGAAAATATAGATAGATTTTCTTCTGTATTGGATCGTAAATTGTACTGTACATTGTGTGCAAATCATCGAATAAATTAGGTTCGAAGTGTGTGGCATCAAGCACGTCACGACACGCTTGGACGGTGAGATCTGCTTCATTACCGATTTCTGCAAGTAAGTCTGTAGCTTTATCAAACCTCCAACATGGATAGTCAAAATAATGACTACTTGGATCGGCCAGATTAAAATTAGTGGAAATAAGATAACTCGTATTCTTTTCTATGAATACTAGTTCACCATCAGTAGCTGTAACAACTACTCCTGCTCCTGATGCATCTACGTAGTTCCATTGACCATTCCAAGGAGAATATTTTACTGGATGTGTTTCATACCAAGCAATGACATCCTCTACAGTTTTGCAATACCATAAAATGTCACTATGAGCGTCCATTGGATTCCAATCCCCATTATTGGAGTTTAAAGTTTGTTTTGGTATAGAATTAGCGTCAAAACATAGGCCCTGATCGTTCATGCCTCCTTGTGGAGAAAAAAAGGTCTGATCGTTTTGGTGTAAAATAGATCCTACAACTACATTTCCATAGATGGTAAGAGTGTCATTGAAACTCGGTAGATTTCTAAAATTGGGTATTTCCTGTGGAGGTATAAACGAGATAAATGAGGTTTCAGGTTTAAACCGATAGTCCTCATTATTTCCAAAAAACACCTTTTTACCAAGGGACACACTAAAGATGGTACAAAAATTTGAATGATTATTGGTTTTTAAATTATCTACTTTTGTATGAGTTGTTGGGATTGGTAGTATTAGCGACAACCAGATAATTATCACTAATATGAATTTACTAAATTTATTGGAATGAATAATGTGTGGTATCATGGTTGTTTTTCTCAAAGTAATTGTTGATTGTAGACTTGAGAATTTATCTTTATAATGCTATAGAAGTCGGAATAGGTGTCACATATCCAACTGAAGAATTAGGATAATTTGAAATGAGATTACACAAGACCTTGATTAATGTAGAACACTCAAAAATAATTTAATGAAGGTATATATCCAAGTATATACTTTTGTAATCTAAACCAGCCTTTAACAAAGTTGGGAGAAGGAAATTGCTTTCTTATCTAACCACCTATATTGAGATCACTGATGAAATCCAATAGGTATAACTCCAACAAAATTCTGGAAATATTTATAAGACTAGAAATACTATAACCCAAGAGCTTTTACATTATTTTTAATAAACAAAAAAGAGTGGATTTTATTGGGTAAAAGAGTACTTCTTGGATGTTTGTTTGTTTTAATGCTGACTCCGATTAGTTTTATAGTAGCAGAGCCAATGGGGGTAAAGAAAGCGAATGAAATATCTATAACAATTTTCGAAATGAAATGGAGTAAGACATTCGGAGGAGTAGAGGAAGATAGTGCTCGATCCTTGATTCAGACAGCTGACGGGGGATATGCCCTTGCAGGGTATACTGGGTCTTGGCCGTGAGATATATTGTTAATCAAGATTAGGCAATCTGAAACTACAACCACAACAACACAATTTTGGACTCCAGTAATTGTTCTTACATCTATAACAGCACTTCTCATCCTTCGAAAGCGAATGAAGCCTAAGAAAGCTAATATCTTTCCTTATATACTTATCCTAGCATTACTAACATTTGATTGAGACGTTTCCTATTCACTATTGTATTCGTTTGAGGGAAGATTGAATTCATTGCAGGGAGAGAGATGAATATATAATGTTATATTTCAGTTCAAGTCAACAAAACAAATTTTTTGATGAATACACAAGATTTGCAATTTAGCACATTATAACAGCTATTTATAGGTTAAAGAAATGGCTTTTGGAATATTTGGAACTATTATTGTTTATCTAATGCCTGTTTTAGCTGGAATAATTAACCTGAAATATAAAAATCAAGTTTTAAGATATGGAATTTTAATCTATTGTACGATAGTGACTGCTCTTGCGTGGCAAGTTGGAGCTGACTTTAACAGATATTTGGAGATTATTAAAAATGCAACGGTTTTTAAACTAACTCCAGTAGAACCGTTAACAGAAACCATATATTTCTTAACAAATAAAATTGGAGAACCAAGAGTATTTTGGATGATACTCGCACTAATCACTTATGGATCTCTTTTTTTCTTCATGAGAGGTTTGGAAGAAGGTGAAAAAGATGGAACCATAATATTATTCTTCTTCTTGTTTGGCATTATTGGAATCGCCTTAAGGCAAATATCATCCGTGGCTGTTTCCCTTTTAGCAATTCAAAGCTATTATAATAAACAATACAAAAAAGCTGGGTTTTTATTGTTATTTGCATGGACAATCCATAAAACTGCCATAATGATTCCATTAATACCGATTGTGGGATTCTTGTTAAGTAAACTGAATAAATATACTTTAGCGTTAGTTCCTCCCACTGTTTTAATCCTAATAACTATTTTTAGAGATGCTATATTATTTGTTTTAGACCCTATTCCTTTGCTTGGTAAATATTGGTGGGTAATAATGACCTACGAGGAAGGAATATATCTTTCTCCAGTGGGAATTGGTATCTCTATAGTATTTGGGGTCGTATACTTATTATCTAGTGACTGTATGCATAAAAATCTTTCAGCTAATAACTATGAATGTTATTTAAGTGGAATTTTCGGGTTAAGTCTAATATTTAGTTTTTCGAGCATTCATGCTGGAAGATTGATGGTAGCATTTGGGGCTACAGGATTGCCTGCTTTTACCCATTTCTTTAAAACTCATGAAGTTCCTATCACTACAGGATTCCCTGCATTCACCCGTTTTATTGAAACAATAAGTTTATCTGGTATTTTTGCTGTGATGTTTTCAGTTCTTTTTATTACTATCATATTTTTTGAATATGACTATCTTCCTTATAATATTTCAAAAGACATTAACTGGGAATCAGAAGATGACTTAGGGGTCAAGCTTGGATATTATGAACGTGGAGGTTCTGAAATTCAAGATTTTGAAAGACGATATCCTGGTATTGAATTTGATGAAGAATTCCTCATCCCTACATTTCTTGTAGTACTACTCGTTGTTGCTGCAGGTTTCGTAATTCTCCACATTTGGAAAAGAATGATAAATCCAATTCTAATTTCTGAGCATAGTTCCTAGTATTGATGCCTTGATTGAATTTTAATACTTTATTTTTAACTAAATAGATATTTTTTCCAAACGGGGGTTAATCCAGCCTTTTAAGAAGTTGAATTCTTAGACTGCAATATTTTGTATAATAGGTCTATGATTCTAAATTAAGTAT
The DNA here is from genome assembly GCA_048887065.1 of Candidatus Hodarchaeota archaeon. Lineage (GTDB taxonomy): Archaea > Asgardarchaeota > Heimdallarchaeia > Hodarchaeales > Hodarchaeaceae > Hodarchaeum. The sequence continues at coordinate 230 of JBHLKC010000118.1, read as the reverse complement.
AATAAATTTAATTTTCACTTGAAACTGCTAATATTTCATTACTTTTCAGTTGGTTTCTATGAAAACTTGGATAAAAATTGATCAACATAAGATTTATGTGGAAAATGTAATTTCATAAGTATTGCATTTCATTCGTTGGAGGTGAACGATTTGGTGTACAAAGCAGATGAAACAGCGATTGTTATGATAGAATTCCAAAATGACTTCTGCAAACCTGGTTTCCCACTATA
>JBHLKC010000117.1:0-9546 GCA_048887065.1 Candidatus Hodarchaeota archaeon | reverse complement strand
GAAAACTTCTCAAGACTCTTGGAAAGCTATAATGAAAATATACGCACAGAGATGAGTCTTATAGCGCAATCGATGAAGAAATCAGATATAGAAATTCTTAATGAAGTTGCAAACCATTATACTCGTAAAAAAGTTGGAGAGAATCTTAAACAGAAGATTAGTGACCTAGCAAAAGAACTAGAATTAGAAGCCACAAGAACAAGAGATGAACTAGTACTTGGTCTTGAAAAAACTGTGAAAGAATATGAAACGGTAATGGAAGAACAAACAAATAGAATTAAGAAGCAGCAACAGGAACTAGAACATTTCCAAGATGAAATTCAGGCTGTGATTGATAGAAAAGTAAATGAGAAATATGAACTAGTCTTTTCATTACTTTCAAAAGTAGCGATGCATGCAGAAGAATTAGCTCTTTTTATGAAAACCGCAGAAATTCAGATTCCTAAACCAGTGACAGAACTTAATACCAAAACATCTAAAGACATACCTGAGGTTGAAGAAGAACCAATAATTGAACCAAAACCCTCAAATGATGTTGATAATGAAATAGATAATTCAAATTCTTCCAATAACAGTGATGAATGAATCTCGATTATATGAGAATGAATTTAAATCTGAGTTAGAAGAGCTTTTTGAAAACTAATGATTAATACTGGGAAATAACTGTGTCGATAGATAGACCACTTAAGGTAGTAATTGCAGGAGAAAAACATGTAGGAAAGTCATCCCTCGTCCACAGGTTTATCTATGAACAGTTTCCAATGAAAGGTTTGTACTCAACGGTTGGGTTTGATTTCACAGTTAAAACTATTGCACTAGAAGAACCCTACAATATTACTGTGGTGTTACATGTATTTGATTTTGGTGGGGAACCCCGTTTTCGAATGATCTTTCCTCAATATGCATCTGACTGTGATGGATTAATCTTAGCGTTTGATCCTTCTCGTGAGGAGACACTAGACGCACTACACGAGTGGGTAAGAGTCTACGGAAGAGAAACTGAGAGTATTAATTTTCTTGTCTCAACAAAAGCTGATCTAGGTTTTTCAACTTCCCCACTAAAGATTAACGAGTTTAGAAATATGCATAATATCGCTGAATATTTCCAAACTAGCGCAATCACGGGTGAAAATACACAGCAAGTATTTCAAAAACTGGTAATGACCATAATAGCGGAGAACAGACTGATTGACTCTAGGAAGTGATTTCATTCATGCCACCAGCAAAATTTCTTATTGACGCAAATGTACTCACAGTAAAGGTTGTAGTTGCTGGACCAGGTGGAGTCGGAAAAACAACATTATTAAAGCGATATGAAACAAATAATTATATTCCAGCAGTTAGTACCGTTGGAATCAACTTTCTAGTGATGGATCAGGAAGTAGGAGAGACCATATTACGTATAGCTTATTGGGACTATGCAGGTGAGGATCGTTTTAGGTCTTTATTCCCAGGCTATTGCCAAGGATCCTCGGGTGCAATGGTTGCTTTTGATACGTCTCGTCTTCAAACTTTGTCCGAATTACCAGAATGGTTAAGGATGGTTCGGCAACACAATGACCCTGACATTCCTATAATCCTTTTAGGAAATAAAATTGATACGATAAATGATAATCATATGTCCTTAATATCGGAAACAGCTGATAAATTTGCTAAAGAACAAAACCTTGCAGGGTATTACTTAACATCAGCAAAGTCAGGTGAGGGGATGGAATCTCCCTTTGCCCATTTAGGAATCTTGATTATTGAAGATAAAAAAAGAAGGGGAGAGATCTAATAGAATCCTATTTTATACTATCAAAGAACCTAAATTAGATTCACAGGATAGAATCAACGAATTCATCTACTTTTTTATCAAAAAACCCTCGAGCAGCTAAATACCGCTTATAGAATTTTTGATATTCATCACGTACCATTTTTTCATATGAAATTAAGAATAACAAAATTGTGGCAATTAAGGTAGCTATTCCTGCTAATACAAACATAATAAGAGTTGGAGAAATATTCCAACCAGAAAATGTCGAAAGAACAAGTCCACCTAATATTGCGACAAGAGGTTGGGTCCATGTGGCTCCAAATTTGTTCAGTCCCATGAATTGAGCCTCTTTCCCCTCAGGAACCAAGTCTGCGGGGAGTGATATTCTAACTGATTCTACAAAAACGGCCCCAAATCCTCCAATTGCTATGATAATAATTATTAAATGGTAATAATTTCCAATTTCTATTCCTGCTAGTAAAAAACAAAAAAGAGAATAGATCAATGATCCGACTATTGCTGTATTTACTTTCCCATACTTTTGTATAAAGAAACCAGCAGGAATTACCATTGCTGCTGAAACTAACCCGACAAGAAGTAATGTGAGTGGAGCTTGCTCTTTAGGAATTCCTGTGGGTGTTGTTAGGTGTATTAATAAGTAAATAGAAACTGTTTCGCCCGCAAAACCCCAGAATGATTGAACAAAAAACATTTTACCATAATCATAACCTCCAAGGAATAGGTATTGGGGAGTCTTTATTATATCTGTAATAGGAGAGTCTATTGGGGGAAACGGAGGATTTGCTTTTTCTACTAAAATAAAAACAAGAACACCTGCTGCAATTATTACAACTGCAGGAAAGAAAAAAAAGCTAATTTCAAGTAATATATCTAGCTGAAATGATTCTCCTACATCCATAAAGATACTTGTTATGGAAGTGAATAATAACAAACCTAATAGAGTACCTAGAACTGTAAAACCAGCTAAGGCAAGTCCAACCCAGCCTCTTTGCTCTTTCGTAAATAATTCTGATAATAAAGCTCCATAGGGAGAGGAAGCTAACCCTAATCCCACATATATAAGAAAAAAACAGAATGGAAAAAGAATTATCATTAAATCAGGATCAGCTTGACCTGCAAATATTGGGGTCAGTATTAACATAAAACCAGCTAAAAGGCAACCACCTAAAATATATGGTGCTCGGGCACCATATTTCGATCGATAATCATCAGAAAAAGCCCCTCCTATAATTACAGTTCCTAAAAACCCTACTGATCCTGCTGCAACTGAATAACTAAAAATTGTCTCTGCAATTTCATGTTCCAGTTCTAATAGACCTTGTAAATATGATAAATTAAAATAAGCAATTATAAACGATATAATCACTGAATTTGCAATTGCATATATACCCATGGCAAGAATATTTCTAATCTTTTGGACACTCTTTCGCTCCTCTCTTAGTTCTTCAGTGGTTAAAAAATTAAGTTTCTTTTTATCTGTGGATAAACGCTCGTGTGAATTAGTTGGTAATTCTTTTGTTCCCAAAGGTGTTACTTCCTTTATAAGGATCGTATGCAAAGAGAAAAATGATGATAAATTATTTTACGTACTTCTTTTTATTATTCTTCCTTCATTCGATAAAGATAATTTTCTTTTAACCTAGAAATAAGCTAATAATTATTTATCTATATCAAAATATTGATGAAATATTTACATATAAACGACTAATTCTATTTTTCTTTTTATTTTCTCATAGTTTTCTTAAATTTTATTAAGTATCACAAATTATTTATGAGGAAATTGGATTTAGTGAAGTTATACTCAAAAAACATAAAGAGAAAACTGTTAACTATACAAATCGCATAGTTAATTGATATTTACGACGAAAGAATAGAACTCGCGGCCCAACAAAAATTAATATCATATCAAACCAGATTCTTTACAACAAATCTCAATAAGAATTTAATGGATTATAATCCTATTATTAGAGAGGCCTAGTAAGCTGTAAGAATCAACAAACAAGAATCTTCTTAGAATAGAATAAAAGAGTATTCTGCTACCCCGCATTTATTTTAGCTGTCTTATACCAATAATATTAGAATAAATTTATAATGGATAAAAAGTTTATAACAAATCGAAACGTTGTTTATGTCAACAATTAACTCTATGTTTTGAAGAAAAGAAGTGCTTTAATCAATTTCTAAAAATAGAATAAAATGTAGCTATTCTTCATATACCTTTTTCAGATGGCGAGGTCTCAAGAGTGGTCCATATCAAGGAGATACGTATGACGGGGTGGAAGTCTTATGGCCCTGGTACTGTTAGAATGCCTTTAGCTAAAGGTTTTACAGTAATTGTTGGACCTAATGGGAGTGGTAAGTCAAACTCCATTGATGGGGTAAATTTTTGTCTTGGAACATTATCAAAAAAGAGCATGCGCGCTGACAAGATGATTGGGCTACTTTATAACGGGATTGGTGGGAAAAAACCTGCGGAAAAGGCTACTGTCGAAATTATTTTTGATAATTCAGATTTTGTTATTCCTCTCAAAGAAAAGGAAGTTATAGTTAGTAGGGAACTTAAAAGAAACGGAACAGGCACTTACAGATTAAATGGTAAACGAACAACCAGAACGGATATTCTAGATAAACTTCGTATTGCTGGTATAGATGTAATTAATAGTTATAATATCATTGCCCAAGGACAGGTAGGGGAAATTGTCGGAATGTCGCCTATACAACGACGTGAACTAATGGAAAATTTAGCTGGAGTTGGGCAATTTGATGAAAAAAAGCAATCAGCAATTGGTGAACTTGATGAAGCAAATCGCCGAATGGATGAACTTCAATTATTGGTTAACGAAGTAGCAAAACGTGTAGAGTCACTTCGCAAAGAAAAAGAGGATGCAGAACGGTGGACCCAACTTGATCAAGAGATTCAACAATTAAAAGCACTACTAATATCTTATGCGTTTCATAATAATAGAAAAAAAACCGCTATTTTTGATGAGGAAATTTCTAGCATCCGAACAGCACAAGAAACTTTAGTTAATGAAAGAACTCAAACCGATGAAAAGATAGATGAAGTTAGTGAAAAAACACGATCACTAGAAGACCAGTTAATCCGATTAGAAACTTCTATCAAAGAAATAAGAACTTCTGCTGAAGAGAAAAACATTGAAAAGACAAAAATTGAGGAAAAGTCGGAATATAACAGAAAAACAATCCAATCAAATGAGAATCGCATCAAACAACTCCAAACACGGCTTGAACAGATACAAAATAAAATGGAGGAGGATTCACAACGAAAAGAACAATTAGAAGAAGCAAAAGAGGAGTTATTAAAGAAGATTGCGGAAAAACAAGAAGAAAGAGCTGAAATTGACTCTGAATTAGAGCAGAAGAATCAACAATATGATGAAATCAAGAACGAATATGATGATGCAGAAAGAAGATATAGAGTTGAAAATGATAGATTAACAAAAACACAGGTTTCTTATGAAGTAGCTCAATCCATGGTAGACGCCTTCCAAAACAACGTGAACGAATATGAAAAAAGACAAAACGAATTGGAAGAGCAGATTGCTGCTACGAACGCAAAATCAACCGAACTTCAACAAATTATGACCGAGGATAACGAGAAAATAGCTGAAGCTAAATCCAAAATTGGAGATATTGCCCAGAAAAAAGAAAATCTTGATACTTTAATAAGCACTCTTGAAATAACTGTTCGGGAGTTAAATGACAATTATATTGTGCAAAAAGCACGAATAGACACAATATCGTCTTTCTTAAAAACAGAATCAGGAAAAGAAAATCCTGCGGTTTCTTTTATCAGTAATCAAAAGAATGATGGGAAAATTCAGGGAGTACTTGGTGAGTTCCAAAACTTGTCTGAAGATGGTAAAAGCCTTCCATCAGAAGTGGGGCATCTTTCCGATGCTATTATCACTGAAACTATTGATGCATCAATAAATTGCATTCAAATACTAAAAGATAATGCAATTGGAGCAGCGAACTTTATTCCACTTGAAAGATTCAAACTTAAAAGTACAGAAAACTTCTCTACCATCGTAAAAAAGGTACGAGAACAGAACGAAGTAGTTTCTGATCTGCGTGATGCAGTAAAAATATGGGGTAAGAGAGGTTCAACAGTTTCAACTGTGGATGGTGATGTCTTTTATTCTAATGGCGTTATTAACGGCGGTTTCCATTTAGTATCTGCTCAAGAAACAGTTGACCAGCTTAGCGAAGAGATGAAGAACACCAATGAACAGCTAACGCTGAAAAAAGAGGAATTGAAACAAGAACAAGAGAATAAGAAGAAGCTTCTGCAACTCGAAAAAACGATTGCTCATTCGCTTGAGAAACTGGAGCAGAACATCCAAAACGCTTCAATTCAACTAGCACAACAAAAAAATGAAATTACCCTGTATGAGGAAAATATCCAGAAAAATAAAGATGAAGTAACGCCCCTTAAAGAAAAACTTAATACTAGAACCGAAGAACGAGATCAACAGCAGAAACAAATGGAAATACATGAAAAGGAGCTTGAAGAAATATCTAGTGAAATCAAAGAAATTGAGAAGAAACTAGAAGAAGCAGATACTCGTCCTCTCTTAGAAAAGATGAATTCGATTGAACAACAGTTAGGAAAAATTCAAGGAAAATTAACTGGTACAGAATCTAGGATTGAGAGCTTAATATCTAAAAAAGAAGAAACTGAAACAAGAATAACTGAAACAAAAGAAGAGATTAATACTGTTCAAATAGAGACAGCTAATCTCGAAGGAGAAATACAAGCATTATCAGAACAGCTTTCAACACTATCGGAGCAACTTGAGAAAATTTTGGAACAAGAAAATGAGATGGCCACCGAAATTAAGGATGTGAAATCAGAGTTAAATACTCAGAAGAAATATCAAGGACAACTCATTAAAGACAAAGAGAGATTAAATGAAAAAATAGCAAAAGATGAAGAAAAAGTCACTGAAATCAAGTTACAACGAGAAAGGACAGCAGTAGAAACGGAAACATTACAAACTGAAGCCTTGGAAAATAATATTACTATTCTTCCTCCTGATGCTGAAGAGCTACAGAAAATAAATGAGAAAAAAATTACAGAGGATATTAGTAGAAAATCAGAAGAAAAGACCAGATTAGAACCTGTAAATATGCGGGCATTAAAGGAATATCAGGAAGAAAATACTCGATACATTGAACTACTAGATCGAAGAGATATCCTTATTGAAGAACGACAAGTGATTCTAGACTTCATAGAAGACATAGAGACCGAGAAATTTAGCGTATTCATGAAAGTATTTAATTCAGTAAACAGATATTTTGGACAGATCTTTAATGAGCTTTCAGGGGGTAACGCGAGACTTATTTTAGAAAAAGATCCAAAGAAAGGTGAAGATATATTCGAAGGAGGGATGCTAATTGAAGCTCATCCTGCAGGCAAGAAAGTTGCATCACTTGAAGCAATGTCTGGTGGAGAAAAAGCTCTAACAGCTTTAGCTTTCATTTTCGCTGTACAAACTGTGGATGCTCAACCTTTTTACATTCTAGATGAGATTGATGCAGCACTAGATCCCATGAATGTACGTCGTGTTGCGAAATTACTACATAAAATGAGTCGAAGCGTAGGAACTGATGGAGAAGATGAAGAAGCTAAAAAGGCAAGAAAAAGTACACCTGCAGCTCAATTTCTAGTTATCAGTCATCGTGACATTCTAATGGCATGGGCTGACCGTTTATATGGCTGTACTAATGTCAAAGGATTGAGTTCCGTTTTTTCAATCCAAATGAGTGAAGATCAACAACTCGAACGGGATGCAGCATTTTGACATCCTTAGATTTTATTATGATCCTATCTTCGAGGAGAACTAATCATGGCTGAAATAAAAGAACCTGATGTTATAGATTCAGAGGAAGATGAAACAGAGGATGATTACATCAGGTTATTTAGCCATAGCGGGCAATTTTTCCTTGAAGAACCTTTTGTTTATTTAATTAACCCTGATCTCTTTCCTGAGCGTGTTTCATTCGTAAAAGAATTTAAATTGAAAGAAATCCTTCCAGAATTCTATAAAAAGCTGCTTAAGCAGGGATTAGATTTCCGTATCTTAGGCCAAGCTATCTATTCCGCTTCACGAATCCACAAAAAAAAAGTAAGTTTAGCTATTCAATATGAAAAGAAACAGGAAGAAAAACTTGCTATTAGAGCTAAAAGGCGAGCGTTCCAATTTAAAATCCCCTTGGAATTCTATGTGACTAGAGAGCTTCTAGCTTTAGCTGAGTCTGCTAATCCTGAAGCATTTTATGCTGAACTTCTGTTAGCTTTACAGGAAGAAGATGAGAAAAAGAAGTTAGAAAAAATTAAGCTAGAAAAGAAATTAATGAGGGAAAAAGGAGAGCTACCAAAACAAAGGCGGAGACTTGAGTTAGCTGACTTTGAATCTTTTGAATATGAGTTAGATCTCGATAGGGTGAAAATAGAGGAAATTGTGAAAAATACACTTGAAATCATCAAGGATTTAGCACGGAAAGATAAAAATAAGGAAGCTGAATTTTCTAAAGTTGTAAAGCAAATGGAGGGGAAAAGAAGCTCGGATGAACAAAGACGGCTTACAAGAGCCCGAGTTCTGATATCTTGTCTTTATTTGTTCCGTGACGAGTTAATCACAGCTGAGCAAGAAATCAATCCCCCATATGAAATCTATATTACACCGACATCCCTGGATTGAGTGACGAATTATCTGTAAAAGAAACTAGTACTTTATTTTAAGATACTTTTCTATAGAAAACCTTCTAGAAAAAGAGAAGGGGAGGAAAGAGAATTTGGGATTACATTCCTACAGAAGCACGGGTAATTTCTACTGATTGGGCTAAAAAGGTACCTCCAATCACAATCTTCCCTATCAGGCCAATGAAAGCATCGGATTGACTAGCTATGGCAACCGTCTGTCCTGTATCTTCCACAATGCCAAGAATGACTTCCTCACCATCCCGATCTGAAGCAATGTATCGCTCACCACCTATAAAACGCGTTGTATCAATACGACGAATACGAACATTAGGTTTCTGGAAAAGTTTTTTCAAAAAGTCAACATGTGATGTTGGATCAATGAGTGTTACGACTGTGATTCGTTGGTGCGTTTTTGTAGCTAAAATTAAATCGACAGGTATATCGTTGATATCAGGAATTAAAAGTGTCATTCCTCCTTTCATACGATCGAACATATCATGGATGTATGATAATGTTGCTTCTTTTGAAATGATTGGAGCTGTTTGAACTGTAGGATATTTTGTCTCAGATATCAATTTAGCTAGTTTCTCCAACGAATTTACGTAGTTCCGAAACATTTCATCATTTTGACGTGTTACATCTTTAAATTTGGTTGTGAAATCTGCGAGTTCAGTTTCAAAAGTTGAAATTTCAGCCTTTATGCTTGCAGTGATCAGTTCACTAGTTACATTAAGCTGACTAGTCGCAATCTTTGCTAGATCATTAACAACTGCTATAGCTTTTTCTTTTAGCTCTTGTGACTGAGCAATTAATTTTTCAGAGCCCTTAGCTGCTGAATTAGCCAATAATTCATTATACTCGGTATCATATGCTGTTATTTGACTATTTACTTGTTCAACAAATTCATTTGTGCTTTCCACAAGAGCAATAGTTTCGTGAGAAAGGACTTCAATAATTTCATTATTACTTTGATCAATAAGAGTTTTAAACCCTGACATCATTTCATTGAAGCTTTCAAGGGTCTGTGTTTGAGAGGTTG
>JBHLKC010000116.1:0-9595 GCA_048887065.1 Candidatus Hodarchaeota archaeon | reverse complement strand
ATGACAGGGCCAATGACGGGAACCTCATCCCCTAGTACTGGTAGGTACTCTGTTGTGACCAGATCACCTCTCACTGGCTTCTGGGGACACGCGAACTCAGGAGGATATTGGGGTAGGGACTTCAAAAGATCTGGTTTTGATGGGATAATTTTTGAAGGCAGAGCAAAAAAACCAGTTTACCTTGTAACTGACGAGGGAAAAGCTGAACTAAAAGATGCAACACATCTTTGGGGTAAGAATACTAGCGAGACAACTCATATAATTCGCGAGGAGCTTGGGGAGAAATTTAATATAGCATGTATTGGGATAGCAGGCGAGAATCTAGTTAAATATGCAGCTATTATGAATGATGTCAATGAAGAGAATTGGGGGCGTGCTGCGGGAAGATGTGGAGTAGGAGCGGTGATGGGGTCAAAAAATCTTAAAGCTATTGCTTCTAGAGGGACTGCAAAGGTTAAAGTTGCAGATAAGGATAAGTATAAGGAGGAATCCAAGTTTAGATTTGATTGGGTAAATCAATCATTATTGAAAATGACTCTTGAAGTATATGGCACAGCTGCTATGCTTGATTTAGTGAATGAGAAAGGAGGGTTCCCCACAAGAAATTGGCAATCAGGTAAATTCAAAAATTCTGATGATATTAATGGAGAAGCAATCAATGATAACATCCTAATCAAGCGGAAACCCTGTTTTGCTTGCCCTATTCATTGTGGGAGAATTTCTGAAATTAAAACAGGGCAATACAAAAGTAAAGGAGAGGGACCAGAATACGAATCTCTTTGTAGTTTAGGATCAGCTTGTGATATAGATGATTTAGAAGCAATAACTTTCGCACATTTTCTCTGCAATGAATATGGTTTAGACACAATTTCTGCTGGAATGACAATTGCATTTGCTATGGAATGTTATGAAAAGAAAATACTAACCAGTGAAGATACAGATGGGTTGGAAATCAATTTTGGCGACCCTGAAGTTATGATAGAACTAGTGCATAGAATTGCCAAAAGAGAAGGAAATATCGGCAATTTACTAGCTGAGGGGTCAAAATATGCATCGAAAAAACTCGGTCAAGGAAGTGAAAGATTTGCGATGCACGTCAAAGGCCTTGAACTCCCTGCTTATGACAGTAGAGCAGCCAAAATAACTGGGTTGGGATATGTAACTGCAAATCGAGGTGGGGATCATATGAGCTCATTCATTGAAGGGCCAACATTTTTGGATATGCCATTTCTCCTTGTTGATGACGGTCCTGGTGATGAACTAGAGACAAACCCAGAAGATGCTAGAATTTTAAAAGATTATGAAGATGCATTCGGGATATTCGATTCAGTTGGTGGTTGTAAATTTATGGGGATGGTACTCACTGGAGAGGACTGGGCGGTCTTAATAGCTACGTTATTCGGGTGGGATGATTTCACTGAAAGTGAATTTAGGAAGACTGGTGAACGAATATTTAACCTTACAAGGATGTATAACATTAGGGAAGGACTAACTAGAGCGGATGATACACTTCCAAAGCGATTGTTGGAAGAACCGATGCCTGATGGCCCAGCAAAAGGGCACGTAGTGAATTTAGAACCTCTCCTAAACGCATACTATAAGTACCGTGGGTGGGATGAATACGGAATTCCAACAGCTGAAAAATTAGAAGAGTTAGAACTAGATTGGTTAATCCCTGAAATTGAAACTGCTCAAAGAGTCACTCCTATAAAACCTAGTGTCCAACCTACAATAAAAGAAGCTCCTGAAATATCTGAAAGCACGGAATCCGCTGCTCCCATCATAGCGGAGGAAATGACTTATGCAGACAAGCCTTGGATAAAGAGTTATAAAATAGGCCCTTATAAATTGCCACAAACTATGGAACCCTACCCTAAAATCCCTGTTACCAAGTTCCTTGATGATGCTGTAGCTGAATACCCAGACAATATTGCTTGTACATTTATTGCTGGAGATCATAAGGAGGAGCTTACATTTGAAGAGTTGAAACTGCGTGTGGATAAACTAGCGACCGCTCTTCATGATTTAGGAGTGAGGAAAGGAGATAGAGTGGCTACCATTCTCCCTTCTTGTCCACAATTTGTTATTGCTGATTATGCAATAATGTCACTTGGAGCTATCCATGCTCCTCTCAGTATCTTACACAAGGCTCCTGAACTGCTATATGAATTGAGGGAATCTGGATCTGAGACTGTAATCTGCTCCTACCGTCGTCTTGAGCGTATAGACCAATTGAAGGATGAAATAAAATTAAAAAATGTGATATATACTCCTGTTCCCTTATTCCCAGATTATTCATTCCCTGAGAAGAAAGAATTACCAGATATAAACAATTTATATAATTTTGAAAAACTGATCGAAAAATATGATCCTAAACCGCCTGAAGTTGAAATAAATCCAACAAAGGACATTGCTCTACTCCCGTTCACAGGAGGAACTACTGGAGTTCCTAAAGCTACGATGTTAACTCACTATAATATAACTACAAATATAATCCAGTCATCACAGTGGATTATGAATCCGTTAAAAGAGGGGATGAAAGGTACGGCAGCAGGATTAATCTGCTTTCCTATTTTTCATCAAGCTGGACATTTTTTACTCCATACTGGTATATCATGGGGTCTTCGTGAGTTTCTGATAGATGGACGGGATCTTTCATTAATTGTTGATATAATAAATAAATACCGACCATTCATAATTGGGGGAGTTCCGACACATTATATGCTTCTTCTCGAGAATCCCAATCTACAAGAAATGCCATGTTTTTTCTTTTCAGGTGCAGCAGCTCTACCTAAAGATGTTGCTGAGAAATGGGAGAAGAAAGTTGGTACTCCCTTGAGCGAGGGATTTGGTATGACTGAAGCGTGTGCAACTACTCATATGAATCCATCTGGTCTTTCTAAAGTAACAGGTTTCATGCCAAAGACTAAAATTTCAGTTGGGGTTCCTGTTGCTGACACGGAAGTGAAAATAGTCAATCCTGAAACTGGATTAGAAGTGTCTATTGGAGAACCAGGTGAAATGTGGATTCGTGGTCCACAAGTGATGTTAGGGTACTGGCCGACTCCAGGGAAAGGATTGCAAGAGGATGGATGGCTTGCAACAGGAGACATAGCAAAAATGGATACTGATGGCTATTTCTATGTTGTTGATAGGATTAAGGATATGATCAATGTTTCTGGCATGAAGGTTTATTCCCAAGTAGTCGATGATGTCCTGCATGGACATCCAGCCGTTGGAGTAGCAGGAGTCATCGGAATTCCTGATCCTGAACGACATGGTAGTGAAAGAGTTAAGGCATTTATTACTTTAAGACCAAATTACGAAAAAGAAGTGACTCCTAACGATATAATTCAATATTGTAAGGATAACCTCCCTCCTTATGCAGTACCCAAGATTGTTGAATTTAGAGACAACTTACCTTTAACCCCAGTGATGAAACTAGATAAGAAAAAATTGAGGGAAGAGGAAGAAAAGAAGATTAGATAGTATAAATAATTAATTTGTAGACCTATAGACCTTTATTTCAGAGGAGTCTCGTATGAACGAAGATAATGAGTCAAATCAGAATACACCTCATTTGACAGTGAGATTTTTTGCTACTCTAAAAGAAATAACAAACCAGAGAGAAATTAAAATTGAGCTTCAGGCAGAAACAACAATTTTTCAAGTCTTAGAGTCTTTATTTGATCAATTTGAGTCATTAAGGGAGGAAATATTTACCGAGGATAATGAACTAAAGAAGTGGATTCAGATACTAAAAAATGGCAGAAACATAAAATTCTTAGATGGTATTCAAACGAAGTTAAACAATGGTGATGCAATAGCGATTTTCCCACCAGTTGCAGGCGGTTAATAATCAGAATCAGATTAATACAAAAGAACTCCTTTTTAGTTCATTTAATCATTCTTATTAAGTATATTTTTTAATTAGTATAATTCAATTAATGTTGAGCGAATTGGCCAGTGTATAAAGTGTTTAAAAACGTCATATCCAAAGTGCAGGAAGAAATTGTGGGGAGAAAAAAAGAGCTGGAAATCATTATTGCATGTTTGGAAGCAAGAAAGCATATTTTACTTGAGGGAGCTCCAGGTTGTTCTAAATCGACCATTCTAAACTCAATTGCACAGAATTTAAATTTACCAATTTTCATCCTCGAAGGGAATGCAGACCTTACACCTGCTAAAATAATTGGAAATTTTGATCCTGCATTAGTTTTAGAACGTGGGATGAAACCTGAGTTTTTCATCAAAGGCCCGCTCTTGTTAGCTATGGAAGAGGGAGGATTATTTTATGTTGATGAGTTCAACCGAATGGCACCAGACGCTAGTAACACATTGATAAGAGCAATAGAAGAGAATGAACTAGTTATCCCTCGTTATGGTATTATCAAAGCCCATGAAAATTTCCGGGTAGTTTTAGCTCAAAATCCATATGATGACATCGGTGTTGGGAGAATCTCCCGGGCTTTATTTGATAGGCTTATTAGAATCCAAATGAAATATCAATCACCTCAAGAAGAGCACGAAATCGTGTTACAGGAAATTGATACAGAAATTAATCCTCAACTTGTCAGAGTTGCAGTCCAACTGACACGATCAACTCGTTTGCATCCAGAAATTAAACAAGGAGCCTCAGTACGCGGCGCTATTGATTTTGTGACATTAGTCTCCAGTTTATCAAACTTTAGTGAACGTACAAAATATGAAACGCTTCGAGATGCTGCATGGGCTGCATTGTCTGGGAAAATATGGATTGATCCAAGTAGTGAAAAAACAGCTGAAGAGTTAATCGAAGATTTACTAATGCAAATTTTAAATTCAAATGAACTATTCCTAGATAATTTAGAAGATTGGGAATTTTTAGAACGAAAAAAAAAAATGATTGATGACGATTTAACGATAATAGTACCTGGTCAAGAAGTTTCTAATGAGAGTTCTCCTGAAGGAGAACTTTTAGCTAAAGATCTAGGTTTAGATGCCATTGAAAAACGCTCAGACTTATTAGAAATGGTTGGGTCAATTCTCCTTGAACTTCAAGAGGATGCCCGCAAAAGAGTAATTGATTGGGCGACAAAACTCGTGATTCAAGAAACGAATGAATTGTTCAAGAATCAAAGAAAATTACCGCGATTCAAGTCTGAAAATTTTAAGTACAACCAATTTCTTGATTTAGATTTAGACGGAACCTTTGAAAACCTCTACGAGGATCCTCACAATAAAACAGACGCGATAAAAGTATTTAATCGAGAAGAGAGTGGTTATTCATCACTCCTGATTATCGATTCAAGTTTTTCAATGTCAGGCCAGAAACTTGTGATGGCTGCTGCAGCAGCAGCTACGATTTGTCATTTATTTAACTCTAAAGATATTGCAGTAATTAATTTTGGAACTAATGCAAACATCTTGAAAAAATTTGACATTGAAATGTCTCCAGAAACTTTAATTGAGCAAATATTCTCCCTTAAACCAAAGGGCTTAACTAATATTTATAAGGGATTAAAAGTGGCAGTAGAAGAGTTGGGAGAAAGAAAACAGTCAATATATTCTGCAATTTTACTCAGCGATTGTGATGTTAACTACGGAAAAGTTCCTTCCATTATTGCTTGGAAATTACATGGTTTAAAGATCATTGCGATCTCTCCATCAGTAAATGAGTTTGTTGCAGACTTATTGAGAAAAGAAACCCGAGGAGAACTTTTTTATGCGGAGAAAGTAAGGGATATCCCGAAGATCCTAATGAAAATATTCAACTAAGTTTATCTTCCTAAGTCTGTTTTGGTAAGGTTTATTATGACTAAATTGCCAAAAACGAGCTTCACATATGATAACGAACAACTAGCGCAATTAGGAAGAAGAATTAAAAAGTTCATTAGAAAAAATTATGGGGGTCTTCTTTATTCTCCAAATAATCCATATCTGACTTCTGAGTTTCAAAAATGGCTCTCAAAAAGGGAGTTTAGGATGCTTCTTGAACTGGGGCTTATTGAATCAACAGAAAATAATTACTCTTGGAATTTTTTTCCTATTTATGGTGAAAATCTTCTATTATTCTGTGATTTCCCATCATATAGCAGCAATAAGTTATATGTATGGCTTTCTAATACTGTTTCAAGAAGGAGTTGGAAGTTCTTCCATACTATTCCCATAAGAAAAGAAGACTATGTCTTAGATCTAGGTACTGGTAGTGGTCTCTTAGCATTACAAGCTCGACAGAAAGGATGTACATCTATTGGAGTTGATATTAATCCAAGAGCCATTCAGCTAGCTGAATTAAATCGTGATTTAAATGGACTGGATTCAGTAAAGTTTAGGACCTGTGATTGGAAATATGTGGATAATACTGGCTTCAATGTGATTGTTTCCCAACCACCTTTTGGTATATCATTAAAGGGAACATCACCCCCATATTCTTTTGATGGAGGCGGACAATTCGGATTAAAAGCAACAAAATATATAATTAAACGGTTTTTACCAGAAAAAGACCAAATTCTTGCGTTGTATGTTCATTCTCTTGAATATAAAGATCGTTCCAACTTAATCAATCTTTTAATTGAATGGATAGACAATCCCTCGGTCTTAGTAGAGATAAATCCTCAAGGGTGTCTTTCACTTGATTTATGGTGGGAAAAAGTCAAAAAAAGGAGAAATTTAAGTAAAGACCAACCAATACCCTCGGATTTTTTGGAGTACAAAGAAGTAGTGTTCTATTTCATCTACTTGACAAGAAAGGATTGATCACTTTTTTCCTTTAAGAATGCAAAGAATTTTCCCATTTGATAATTTGCTTTGTCCGCAGCCCAAAGCCAGTACTGTGATAACTCAAAAATATTTCTAGCATCGTTCATGAACTCTGTTGATTGACGCGTTGCTTTTGAAATACTGTTTAATACAGCTACAATAAATAACCATCTTACTAAACTTTCAAATGCTTCTTTACTAAACCAAAGAACATCAAGATAACGATTAACTTGAATAAAGGATTGAAGCTCTAAATCAGTCATTAACACATTCATAATTTGAAAAGCTTGATAGTTCTCCCCTGTCTGATAATTATACCAGTTCTGATGGGATGTCAAGATTTTTACGAGTAAGACTACATTATCAAAGTCTAATTTCTCATCATTTAATTCTTGAATAGTTCTCTCGATGATCCTCCCTAAACCCCATTCATCAATCCAACTACGGCTTAGAAATTCATAATTTATAGGCTCAACAATTCTTCCGAGCAGGTGAACGAATAAATAAGAAAGAATGATTCCCCAATCAACATTTGATGAAGGTAAGCTCCTTTTAATATACTCTTTTAGCGTTGTTTGGTCTTCAGGAGAAATTTGATTATATAGGACGTTTTTAAGATTTAGTATAGTAAGAAATTTATGGTTAACTTCCTCTATTACTTCTGATTCAGAAAAAATTGTCTTACCATATGCAGCTACTTCTTTCAAAAGAGGTAGAGAATTAGTACTGATCTTGTCACTGAATTCAGCAATAACTGACTGATTCATTTTTTTGGTCTGAATGATAATATCATTAAAAAAAGAAGCATTGACCAGTTCTTTGAATGATTGATGAAGAGGTTGATACACGTACTCTTGAAGGGCTTCGTCTAGTTTTGATACACCTCGACCTGCTAGGAAATCATGTAAATGTGAATAATGCTGCCATTCATTATCTTGAACCTCTCTAAAGTCAAGAAGCACAAATGATTGGTATGCTTCTAATTCGATGTAAAGGCCTTTCTCATGAATTTCCCTACAATTTCGGATGTATTCAAGATCATTTATATGATCTCGGAAAATTATAAAATAATCTCCCTCATTGTGTAAAGATAAACCTTCACCTAAAGTCATTTGTACTATTTTAGATCCTTCTTCCGTTTTAACTGCAAATGCGGCTGAAGATTTAATCCACCCACTTGTTTTACTAAATTTATTATGATAAATCACCATAGCTCGTTCATTATCAGAACGATTGGAAAACACGAAAACATCCTCATTCACATATCCTTCGTAGGTATAAAAATCGTAAAGAAAGAAATCTCGTACTTCTGCAAATAAATATCGTTTCTTCAAAAGAGGAAAAATGGTACGCTTATGATGATTAATAAACCCTTCATCGACTTCTTCATTCCAATAAGCACGTCGGTACTCCATACCATATTTTTCATTGAAACCCTCTATTTGTCCATGCCCAAACATTGGTAACCCAGGCATAGTTGCCAAGAGAAGACATATTCCAAAGTACTTATCCCCCTTTCCAAATTGATTAACCGCAGTTTCTTCATCAGGATTGTTCATGAAGTTTACAAAACGTTTTAAAATCTCTGGATCATATTCCAGAGTGTTTTTAATAACAGATCTATATTTAGCGTTATCCTCATCTCTAAGCATGTTCATGAAAGCTGAATTATACACTCGGTGCATTCCAAGTGTTCTAACAAAGAATCCCTCTAGTAACCAAAAAGCTTCAGCAAGTAATAACGTATCAGGAGCTTCTTGGTTGATGCGATCAACTACTTCCCGCCAGAATTCCTGTGGTACCATCTTATCAAATTCAGATTTACTAATTCCATGTTCTGCTCTCGAAGGTATATCCCCTCCAGTACCAGGAGAGGGGAACCATAATCTTTGGAAATGTTTTCGAGTTAATGTCATGGCAGCATCAAATCGTATAATAGGAAACAATCGAGCAACATGTACGATTGTTTGAATAACTGCTTCCCGTACTTCGGATTTAAGATAGTTCAGTTGTGCTGTATCATTCCATGGCATTGAGGTGCCGTCATTTCCATGATAAATGTATCTTACTTCATTTGTTTCATAATTTACCCATTTGAAGGTGACTGCAGCATCTGTTCGTGAGAAATAATGATCTTCAACAAAAATCCCAATCCTAGGATCACCTGATAAGCTTTCCCCGCTATAAGAATAAGAAGGAAATGGACTATAGGGAAGGGATAAAAACCAATCAGGATGTTCTTTCATCCATTTTGAGTCAATACCAGTATGATTTGGAACCATATCGGATGCTAAGCGAATTCCTCTTGCCCATGCCCTCTCTTTCAGATTTTTATACGATTTTTCTCCTCCAAGATCATGAGCAATAATATAGTCATATAATGAATAAGCTGAAGCTTCAGCTTCAGGATTTCCGCACCATTGTTTAATTATTTTAGAAGCAGAACTTCTTTGCCACACCCCAATGAGCCAAAGGGCGTTAAAACCCCAACGTGCTAACTGATCAAGCTCTTCATCAGGGATTTGGTCGAGCTTGTGAATTTTACGATTATATTTCCTTGACAGTTGATCAAACCAGACATAAATATTTTTAGCGATCATTACGACTTTAGGCATCCAATCACGATCAGGAGTGTAATTCTCTGGAAGATAGTCATATTCATAAACCAACGATTCACCAGGTCCTACTCCTCTCATTTTTTCTTCTTCTCTAATGAAATCTAAAGCTAGCAAAATCTTAAACCGAAAAGGCCTAACATAATCCTCCCATTTCTCCAATATATATTCAAGTTGGGCTTTAATAGAATGAGGTTGTTTGGTTGCTAAAGATTGCAACATTTCAAGAAGATTTTGAT
>JBHLKC010000115.1:0-9842 GCA_048887065.1 Candidatus Hodarchaeota archaeon | reverse complement strand
AATCGTCCTAATTTTGTAGTAGTTGGGGAGCAAAATCAAGTAATTTCAGCATTATGGTACAAAAAAATGCGTCACCGTGATTTATTACCTGGAAAACAGTTTGAACTTCCTCCTAGTAGAGGAAAACCAGTGTTAAATATGAATTATGATGAAATTAATGAAATAGTTAGGATAAATGGAGCTCAAACGGAAGAAATTGTGCGTACATTGGCACAAAAGGCTGGAGGTGGCGGAGAGTTGATGGAGGAAATCTTATCAAGAGCTGAAATCCAAAAAAATAAAAAAAATCGTGATATTTCTGAAGAAGAGATAGAAAAAATTGTACAGGCTATTAATGAAATTAAAAATGATTTACAGGAACTTCAACCTTCTATCTCTCTTGACAGGAATGAAACCCCTATATCTTTTCACCCTATTGATATGAGGTCGATTTCGGGTAAATTACGATACTTTGAAAATTTCTCTTCTGCAGTTGATTATTACTATTCACAACTGAGGCTAGAATCAAGTGGAACTACTGAATACAATCGAAAAAAGAAGAAGCTTCTTAAAGTTCTAGAAGCCCAAGAAAGAACTATTAGCCAATTTGAAAAACAAAAAACAAAATATAAGGAGTTAGGAGATAAGATATTCCTTCATTTTGATGCAATAGATGAACTCTTGACAACTATTATGGGTGCTCGGAAAAAAAATATTGATTGGCCAGAAATAGAGGTTAAGCTTTGTCATGCGAAAGAAAAAGGAATTGATTCAGCTCAAATTCTAGAG
This sequence comes from Candidatus Hodarchaeota archaeon, assembly GCA_048887065.1. Lineage (GTDB taxonomy): Archaea > Asgardarchaeota > Heimdallarchaeia > Hodarchaeales > Hodarchaeaceae > Hodarchaeum. The sequence continues at coordinate 9,074 of JBHLKC010000115.1, read as the reverse complement.
AAAATCAGTCCAGATCGAGGTACAGTTCATATTAAACTTGATTCAGAAATTATTGAGGTTGATTTTAGGAAATCAACATCTGATATAGCTAATGAATACTATCAACGTTCAAAAAAAGCTGCTCGTAAAATCGTTCCTGCAAAAGAGGCTATTAATGAAACAAAAAAGAAAATTGGGGCGCTATCCGAGAATATTACAGAACAGGCCATAACTGATTCAGTTTCGTTGAAAAGAAGGAAAAGAAAATGGTACGAAAAATATCATTGGACTCAAACAAAAAATGGATTCATAATTATTGGTGGAAAGGATATTTCATCGAATGAGGAGATAGCCAAGAAACGGATGAAAGAGAAGGATCTGTTTTTCCATGCAGAATTACGAGGTGCCCCTTATACTATATTAATTCATGAAAGTAGTAATAACAATTTTACAAAGAATGATATTGCTGCTGCTGCGCATTTAGCAGCTGTTTTTTCAAGTGCATGGAAAACAGGGTATGGAGCAGTTGATGTTTACTATGTACTAGCTGAAAATGTAAGTTTTACAGCACCAAGCGGAGAATACCTTCCAAAAGGAGGAATAATGGTACGTGGTACGCGTAATTATGTCAAAGGAGTTGATATGGCGATCGCAATTGGAACTCAGATCAACGAGTTCAATGCTAAAGTCATTTACGGACTAGAAGAAGAAGTTCGGATTCATAGTCCAATTACTGTAATCATAAAACCTGGTTCCACACCAAAGGGTAAGATAGCAAAAAAAATTCGTGATATCTTCATTAAAAAAGCAAAATCTACTGAAGAAAAAGCAAAAATTCAGGCAATCGATTTTAATGAATATATACAAGCGATACCGAGTGATTCAATAATATCTAAAGTAGAAAATAACATGTTAGAAGCCAATGATGGGACATTCACATAATTTCTTCATCTGGCTCTTCATCATCAGGTAAGGATTTTGTGCATTCAGGACATAATGTGTAGCCATTCGTAGTAGAAAGATTCTCGGAATAATTCTTACAATCATCGCAAAATCCTCTGAATGTTGTCGTTGTATGGTTCACTTCTTCAGGAAGAGTTTTTATAAGTAAACGTTCACGATGGATTCTAAGCATCCCTGGGGCAAATTTCAGAATATCATTTGTAGAAATAACTCCCAAAGGTTTTGAAAGATCTTCATCCGCAACCACGAGTATTCTTTCAATGTTTTTTTGGCTCATGAGGAGCATTGTACTCTCCAAAGATTCATCAGAACTTACATAAGAAACTGGTTTTGTCATAACATCTTCTGCCATTATGATTCCAGGGTCTAATGCACGCCCTACAACTCTGTTTATTATATCCCCTTTTGTGATAATTCCTATGATTTTGTCATTTTTAATGATAACAGAACCTACATGGTTATCTGCCATTAATTTAGCTGCTTCTGCCACAGGTTGATTACTTGGCATTGAAATTATCCTCTTTTGGTGAGAGTTTAACAGATTACCAATCAAAACCTCTTTTTCTTCCATATCCAGCAACATTCAACCTTCTAACGCCGTGTTTTTTATGGGGATACCAGTTTTTGAGATTAGATTTTTTTCATTTGTGGAAAAATCGTATCCAATGATTTTTGTGACTGCGTAGTAAAAAAACCTTTTCATTACTGCTTTCCTTTCGTTCTTGTATTAATAGTTAACTCGTAACGTCAGTTAAAATGATGAAAAACTGATTATCTCACTGAATATAAAAATTGTTCACACTAAAGTAGTCGGACGCGGTCCCTTATCGAATAATAGACGCTTATTTAATTCTATAAGTTCAATCCAAGATTTAGAATAATCTGATAAGTCTAAATCGTACTTTTCTTTAAGTTGATTTATAATCTGTAAATAACGTAGAACCCATCCTTCAGATAAAGTCAGACCAATAGTTTCTTGATGGCAGATCGGACATTTGTTTGTAAGTGGTATCCGTCTATAAGTCGTTTTGCATCTCTTACAGCGTACTGGTTGAAGAAAAAAACGATCTATAGAGTTCGTAATTTTTTCTAGAAAATCATACTCTAAAATACTATCAACAAACTCCCCTTCTTTGATACCCCTGATGCGTTGTAAAACTTGTAAGGCTGTCTCAATTTTAAAAACGATCTTACTTTCACGAAAACGGTTATTAAAATGGTAGCGCGAAATATTATCAATCTCTTGATATTTAGGGTAAGAAGGGGTCAGATACGATTGGGTATAAGATAGTAATTCTTCTTTAAGGGGATTTTTCTTTAAAGCATGATAAAACAGGAGATTTAAGATTATAGAATCATAATTTGAATATGCTATAGCATCTTGCCATTCATCTAATAGGTTAATGATGAAAGGCACATCCATTGCGCCACCACGTGCTGCAGGTATAAATTCTATCGAAAAATTCAATAGAACATCCAGTAATAAGGTCATAGAGTCTATATCACCGTTACAAGTACGGGTTTTCATCCAGTGCCAAAGAGGGTGAGCAAAAACAACATTATTTTCCGTATATCCAATAATCCGTCCTATTGTTGCTACAGTTGAAAACGGGGACATACTTACAATTAATAAACCAATAATGTTATCTAAAGAGTTAATACGATAATAAGGAGAAAGTTCATACAAGAAACGTAATTCATCATCAATGAAATTTGATAAACGTACTAGAAACTCACCTGCAGCTCTACTAACTATCACATCATAAGGAAAAAGTTCAATCAATTGGTCTTCTCCCATTAAATCATTTCCAAAAATGTCATGGGAATACCCCAATTGACGTAGATCTTTGATAGAAATATTGATCTCTTTTGGAGTAAAATGAGTTAAAGGCGCGTTTGTTTGATCAAAACGTGAAGTTCCATCCTTATATACAAATAGATCGTGCTTTGAACGGAGAATCCCTTTCGTGATGTGTTCTGGGATACGATTCTTGCTGTTAAGAAAAGAAACACCTTTAATTCTGTTTAACTTTAAGGGTCCTGTTTTTTCAAAACCCTGTTCTAATAAATTTGAAATGTTAAGAGATCTTTGGCTATACTTATATCCATATTGTCCACACTCTTTACATAATCGTTCATTTGTAGTATGTCCATTAATACAGGTGTATTGTTGGTTGGTTTCTTGTCCACATTCAGGACAGTAAATTTGAAATGATGAAAATTCACATATAGGACAGAATCTTTCCGCAAGTTGAATTCTTATATCAGATTCATTCATTGCCTTTAGAAAGTCTCTCTGAGTCCCCCCATATGAACCTATAGGAAAAAGAGAATGAGCTGGAGGATTTATCTGGCGATACTCTGCTTTTTCAGCACGAATGATCTTTAAACCTATCCGCTGTTGGCATAGTGATCTGATATGAATCCCAGTGATCATGTGAATCAATTGATCAATTTCAATAGGCTCTTTTGATTTCGATAGAATTTGAGTTAAATGGTCTGATTTTCCTCTTAACACTTTTAAATATGGTTTAAATCGCTCCGCATAAATTTTATCATCAGAAATATTAAAAGGAACACCTAATTGCTTGAGAATTTCTTGTAAATCAGTATCATGTGCTAATAAATCACTTTCAGAATTATCAAGTTTCTGAAGCAATTTCATCAAATCACTTATTGCAATTTCATTCCAATTAAAAGAGTAGTAAGGATGAAGAGGAACGTTTGTTTGGTTACATAGTAAAAGAGCCAATTCTGGTGATGGATGAAATTTCATTGGAGCTTTTATGACATTTACAAGATCATCAATTGAAATATCAAACAGCAGAGCGAACTTTTCTATAGTAAGACCTTTTGATACAATTTTTTCGTGAGTTTCTTTACACCACCATTCTTCGGTCCATGCGGACATTTCCATTGTTTCTCTTGCAGGAATATCGTCAGGAGATAAAAGAATATCCCCCATTTCCCAGATTTGAACGATTTGGTGTTCTATCTCATTCATTTTTGAGAATGAATCAATTCTTACACTGGATCCATCATTTAATTCTACGAAAGGGCCTAAAAGAGAAGAGACTGGAAATACAGTCAAAGGTTGATCCATAAAATCGATCTTAATACTAGAACCTGGAGATAGCATTTGAGATAGATACATCGTACAAGGATGAACGCCTGCAGCTCCATGTCCAATATTTCGTGAACGACCATATCGAAGTCTAAACCCACCAGGTTTTTTTGACTTTGAAATTAAAGGTTGAATACCACGAACTTCTTGTAATCTAAACTCCTGTTTTGTTTTCCGCTTTTTTTTAAATGGAGGTCTCAACCAATCCCATTCTGGTATTCCTGTGATAATTCTTCGATGAGCAATGATATCTATCTCCTCAATCATCTTATCAAGGGCAACACACATACCCATCCGGAGTTGATTTGTCACATTAGGCAAGTTTCTATGTATTTTCACTTCAATTCGTTCAAATGCCTCCCCTGATAATTCAACGCCAATATTTTGGACATATAATTCTATTAGGTCTTTCCTTAAATCCTGAGAACGATCGTTAAGTGCTAAGAATATCTCCATTTCTTCAATATACCGACTTAAAACCTCTGGCGAAGAATTAAACCGATTAAAATGCAGAATATGTCGAATATAATCTGCTATGAGAAGGACAAGGCCAATAGTCTCCCCACTAGCGTAACGTATAGTGTTAGAAAAATAAACTGTTAAGTGATTAGATTTAGATCCAATTTCAACTTTTGGAATGCTCTCTTGAGGGACCGAAATCAACCCTCGACTTAGAATAACTAAAGCACTATGTAGTGCTAGCAATACAAGTTCTTCGCGCGATTTTTTAACAAACCTACCATTTACTATTTGCTTTGCCATGTCTGCGGCTAATAGCAAGATATTCTCATGATGAGAAAGATTTTGAGGGAGATATTCCTCCATTCCAGGTATATTGAGAATAGCTGTAATTTTATCTTTCGAAGAGTAGGTTAATTTTGATTCAATTTGATCATTGGGGTCGTGTTTCTGAGCACGGGCTTTCTTCGCGAGCTGAACCTGAGTTTTTAGAGTTTCTTTCAGACTTTGAATGTATTCTTGAAATTTAAATTCAATCATTTTCCTCTCACGAGAGAACACTTACACCATTAGGTAATGTAACGTTTAAAATTCCAAGATTTTCAAGACTAGGTAGACCTTCAAAATAATAAATACCAGTTTGGTCTGGGTTAGGAATAGGGTTCAATTGAGTGCTACCATTTAAAATATAAATAGTTGATGCTTCTATATATGTCAATTGATTTCCTTTTGATTGCTGAATAATGATATTATTGCCTTTAATCTCAGCACGAGCAAGAAAATAAATTTTAAAAGATTCAATGATTGTCATAGCTGATGAAACTGAGTTTAATCTCAGAGTAAAGTTTCCTCCAATAGAACTGGTGTAAATATTTCCCTCTGAGGTGTTTTCATAAGGGTGCTGATTTGATATGATAAAAAAATCTTCAGAATTAAATTGGAATTCTGAAGTAATCCCTCTAGCAGTATTCATTATTTCAAAATTATGCAAGAAAGTGTATATCATTTCGATTGCTATATTTTTTGATATAACGGAATTATTTTTAGTATATTTACTTAAAATCAGTTCTAAATAATGTTGAATTTCACGTTTTGAATCAAGATATGTTTCCCGTAATGATTCACGCTCAAAATCAATCTGTTCAGTCTTAAAATTTATTAAGATATTTGCCATTGCAACTATGTATACTGTAATTAGCATGGTTGCAAGTAGAAACATTTGACCTCTCCGTTTGTACGAAAGAATGGATTTTAGAACACTCATCTATATCTTCTCCCATAGATATAACTTTACAAAGAATTGAGTAGAGTATTGACCAAATGTGGCTGAAGCAAAGGATCCCAAATAGTAATTTGCAATCACACATTCTCCTCTTTGTTGTAAAGCCCCAATATTTGCTGAAGTACCAATAAGAACACTGTATTCAGATTTAATTGTGCCATTTACGATTTCATGCGATATCATTATATAATCTAAATTCTGGGAAAGAACAGAGGAGAAATAATCATCAAGTAGATTTTGATAGGACAGGAATTCTGTTTCATATCTAGAACTACCAAAGAGATAGACAACGGGCCGCAATAAGCCTGCTTCATCTGCTGTTGCTAGAATATCCGAAGCTGTCTGGTCTAGTCCTGATAACTCGCTAGAAGGTGAAAAGGCCATTTCCGCAGCACTGATTAGCAGAAGAGCTAGAACAAGCATTAAAGACACGGCTATTAATGTTTCTGCAATCTGAAGCTGACCTTTACGTGCATTAAACGTAATAAACTTTTTCATGGGTCTATTCACTCCATAGAGTGATTTTACACCTCATTAAAGTGCCTCGTACAATGATAGGATAGGTTTTTGATAGCATTGATTTTATTCTTGTACTTGGAATTAATTTCCCAAACATCTGATAGAAGATTCCGTTAGTTTGATCACGATCTAAAATTGCAGGGAATGATCCTATTCCTACACGATAAACATTATTAAAACTAGCAATACTGAAGAAAGTTACAATACCTTCATTAGGAACCGAAATAGATTCATTTCCATCAGAATTACCACTGATGTCTAAAGTTACATTAGAATAGTTAGATTGTGTATCTTTGTAAATGAATGAAAGATAATGGCTATCTAAAGTGCCTGTTAATTCCAGAATATCAGTTACAAGTAAAGTAGTAGAATTAATTGCTCCTCCCCAAATAGTGGTATTTGATGGAAATCCAACAATAATATCATTGTCCGTAGTTCCCCATGTCATGCCCCAAAGAGCTCCTTTTTCTACAATGATAAATATCATATGCTCGTTAATAGGTTTTTGATAATCACTGTTGATTTTCCCATCATTATTAGTTAAAAATACATACTTTTGAACAATATTTCCAGTAGATAGATCTAAAACAAAGAAGTGAGCCTGAGCGTTTGATATAGGTATATTATGCGGATTTGTTACAAGTAATTCTACATTATTCGCTGTAGCATTAATTGTAGATACGTTTACCTCAAGATCAATGCAAGGATAAATTGCTAGTAGAAAGTCAAGACTTGTTTTAAGGTTGAGACTACTTTTTAGAGTGTCATAATCATACATTTCAAATCCTGAAACTGAGGATATTGAAAAAGAAGTACCAGTAATTATTCTCGAAATCTTAGCTGCGTCCAAAGCTAAATAATGTTGAGAATCGTCTGCTGAGAGTCCAAATGAGTTTGGAAGCACTCTATTATAACCCCAGTACAGGTCTCCCTCTTCTTGGAGTAATGAACGTCCAAGAAGATCTAGTTCATCATATGTTAAAGAAATACCCTCGCTATATATAATACCAGATTGGACATTAATAATTATAAGCACTAATTGCGATAACATAAGTAGGAAAAGAAGAAGACTTACTACAAAATCAACAGCTCTTATTTGTCCTCGATGCCGTTTTTTAAGCCTTTCAAGTAGCATTTCATTACCCATTCTTATTTGTAAATCAAATAATTTTAGTATCCTATGAAGACGTATCCTCACTAGATGCCCCGACATTGGCTACTTCTAATTGAATAATAATTTCCTCTATTCTATCTTTAAATTCAAGCATCGTTGTTTCTAATTCTGTCAGTTGGAGACCTTTCTCTAGAAGACTAGTTGCTTGTGTAATTAGCTCATCTGCTTTTTGGGCTTTTTCACTTGCTAAAGACGAAGTTAACTCCGTTAAGCTACTAATTTTATTTGTAATATCTGAAATCTGCATTTCAATTTGAGAAATTCGGCCTTCTAGAGGAGTTAGATCAACTTCAACTGCCCCTGTTTGTAATGTCGACGCGGAAGAGGAAGGAGATATTTTTGCGGGTGTTATACCTCCTCCTCCCATACCCTGCACAAATAAAAATTCCATATTAGTGAGTTTATCTTCCAAGGTTGAAACTTTTTCTAATAATTCCATTAGCATTTTTTCTTCTTTGCCCATGAATTTTAACCTCTGATTATGAGAATACGATTATATAAATCTTAAAGAATATATAACAAATTATTAAAAGGATACAAGAGTGTCTGAGTCCAATCTTTGCATCCCCCTCGCCCATTTTTCCTGCAATTAAACCTGAAAAAATTGATTCAATGACCATCAGGTGAAAGAAAACTAACTGTAATCCTGCAAGATTGAAGGGTAATGCGGCAGTTCTCTCCTCCTGACCTTCTGCGATTGTTTCAACAATTTGTACTGCTAGGGTTTGAAAGAAGGAATAAAGCAAGATTATCATTACAATTGCAAATACAATAAAAGATGCATAAATAATCCAAGTATATGGTCTCATAGCACCTAATCTTTCCCTTTTTAAACCAAGGATTTCGGAAACATGGGTGTGAGCTGATTCAAAAACATCTTCAATCGCTCCTCCTGATCGCTCTGCTTCCAAAATTAATAAAGAAGTTCTTTTCATAAGGGGGGTGTCAGCTGTTTCTGTTAAACTTCGGAGAGCTTTACTAAATGGAATTCCCCAACTTATTTTGGACGCCATTTTTTTCAATTCAGGGGTAAGGGCACCATATTGATGCTTCGATGCCTCCAAAATTGCTCTTGGTAGGGGAAGACCTGTTTTTTGAGCATCAGAAACTTCCCGCAATAATGAAGGAATGTGTTCATCTATATTGTCTCTCCATCTTTGATCTCTGTAATATGCTATTGCTGGTAGTAAAACTAATGCAAGTGTCATAAGAATAGTTATGTCTAAAATATCAAAGAAATTGAATATAGGATCTCTTACAATTTCATCTAATGATTTAAGGTAAGGATGATTATCAACTGTTGCATTTACGGGCGGAGAAAAATCTGTAGGAATGTGATCATCGGTATGTAGGGTAATATGTTGGAAAACAGGAATATAATATAAAAACAGAGCTATTCCAAGAAAAATAATACATAGAAATCCTGAAAAAATCCAGATTCGACGCTCACGTTTTTCTCCTAATTTTCCCTTTGCTTCATCCTTTACCAACACTTTTTCTTCAGACATCTTTGATAAGTCTCCTTGATCACTAGACTTCCCGTGAAATTGTAGAAACTAATAAAATCATTCCAA
>JBHLKC010000114.1:1757-9960 GCA_048887065.1 Candidatus Hodarchaeota archaeon | reverse complement strand
GAAATAATTATCTTTTCATTCAATTCATCAAGAATATACTAATCAGGCATAGTAAACAATAAAAAATGATAGTAAATTTGTATTATTATTAATTTCTCTTCTATGATGTTCAACTTATCCCTTTTAATGTGTTGTCGAATGAATGAGCTATTCAACTATAAAAGCTAAAACTCTTGGTCAATATTTTACTCCAAGTTACATTGTAAACTACATTGTAGATCAGACACTTGGAGCATTTTTAATAAATTCTGAATTTAAAGGGAAACTCCCGTCCATTACAATTCTTGAACCTGCATGTGGATATGGAATTTTCCTAATGAAGGCTTTTCTTACAATGTTTAACCATTACAAGAAATACTATAACGGAGAAGAAGAGTTAAACAAATTGAGAAGATACATTGTTGCTAATAATCTCTATGGTATAGATATTGATGATGAATCCATAAAGAAGACAAAGAAGAACCTTGGTTATGAATCATTTGACGCAAATTTCAAAGTATTTGATGCACTACTACCTCCTCCAAATTTTAGCCATCCATTCTCTGTATCGGAGATTAAAAAGTTAAGAAGACAATATAAAGAAACGTTTATTGCAGGTAATGATCCTATATCAGAAAAACGTCTACAAGAAGCTATTTACGATTACGAAGAAAGTTTGAAGGGAGATTTAATACAAATATTTGTTAGAGAATTCAATCTCTCATATGATTCTGGATTTAAACCAATGCTATGGGAAAAGATTTTTCCAGAAACAAATGGTAAATTTGATATTATAATTGGCAATCCTCCGTGGGGAAATGATTTATCTATTTACTCCTCTGAATTATTGAGACAGTTTAAAGTTGGAAAATATCAGGTAGATTCATGGAGTCTCTTTTTGGAAAAAAGTTTAAATAGATTGAAAGATGGGGGACGAATAGGACTTATCCTTCCTAATACTCTTCTGATGAATGAAAACTATACTAGTACTCGTCAGTTAATTCTAGAAGATTGTCGTATTCATAAATTAATCAACCTAGGGGATAATGTTTTCTCTAATGTCACTCAACCATGTATGATAATCGTTGCAGAAAAAAGGGAAAATAATCAAACTAGCCAAATTGAAGTAGTTCAACAAGTATCTAATGATAGAAAGAAAAGCTTACAACGTGGAGATGGAGCTTTATCAGCTATCCCATCCTTAAAGTGTAATCAATCTAGATTTACAAATAATCCTGATTATCAATTCGATATCTTTACAGTGGGGTATGAAGAATTAACGAGTGTTATTGAGAAAGATCTCCAATATGAAGAATATCTTGTCAAGCCATTAAGTGATTTAGTTACGAACGCAAGAGGAGTAGAGCTTAATAAAAATGGAAAAATTATTAAGTGTTCATCGTGTGGATGGTGGAATCCTCCCCCTGTTCGCTCTAATAAAAAATATCGGGTGAAAACAAAGAAATGTGTCAATTTTCAATGTCAGAGCGAGATCACGGAAAATGAACCAACTGATTTTATAGTTTTTAACGAATCTAAACAGAGTAATCATTATAAACCCTTTCTTGTAGGGGAAGATATCCAGCGGTATCATATTTCAAGAACTAGGTATATTGATTCAACTCGTAAAGGACTAAATTATAAGAAACCAGACCTTTACCAAGGACCAAAGTTATTACTAAGAAAAACTGGTTATGGGATCAAAACAGCTATAGATTATGATGATAGATGGGTTAATCAAGTTGTATATATATTCAAACTAAAGAAAAACTCTCCTGTGACTTTGGAATATCTATTAGGATTAATAAACTCAAAATTAATCTCGAAATATTTTTACATTAAATTTGCTGATCCACTTAGAGAAGAATTTCCTCATTTTACTCAACGTATGTTTTTACGTATTCCTATAAAGATTCCTCACACTGAAGATGAATCAGTGCTAGCCAAAGAAATTGAGGAAAAAGCATCTCTTCTTCAAAGGAAATATCATAAAAAATTCTCAGGTACCGAAAATTCTAAAACCAAAGAAGAGCTTGATTATGAGATTTCTAATACCGATAAGGAAATCGACGACTGTGTCTTTAAAATTTACCAAGTGACTCCTGATCTTGTCAATCTTGTAAATTCATAATTATGCGATAAATAATTTAGGTTATGCTTAATTTATTTTTGGAAAAGAGTTTTAAAGGATTGTAAAATTATTAATTTTCGAACACTGTAAAGAAATCGAGTTATTAGGTAGAATAAAAGTTAAAAACCTTTTTATAGTATGAAGATGTCAGATAATTTGGAGATGTTATTTAAATGGGCATGCTATTAGGTCCTTGTAAAAAATGTGGTAAGATGATGATGCGCCCGCATCCATCAGGTTTATGCGAGATGTGTCGAAAAAAAATTTCCTCTAGAGTATCACCAGACATTCCTGATGTTCCTGAACCGTTAAAATATCGAGAATGAACTTAAAAATTTTCTCAGAGTCACAATCAGAAAAGTGATAATTATGCCAAAAGACATTTTTGCCCAATATGATCCTATCGAAGAGGCGCTTCAAGAGGGAATAGATCCTGAGAAATACATCATTGGAACCTATATGGTACAAATGGGACCAAGGATGGATCCGTGGTATCTTGGACGTGCAGCAGCATGTGAACAGTCAACTGGTACTTGGATACCTGTTCCTGCTAATACTCCAGAGTTACGTGCGAAATTTGGTGCTAAAGTTATAGGATTATATGAAGTACCTAGTTATGAATTTGAAATACCAAAAGAAGTGGAAGAACGAAATTATATTTACCAGATTGCTTTCCCTTCCATAAATCAAACTGATCAAATTGGTTTAATGTTAACAGCAACGATAGGAAACATTTCATTAGGGGGGAAACTGAAGTTACTTGATCTTCGTTTTCCCAAAAAATGGATTAAGAATTTTCAAGGGCCTAAATTTGGAATTGAAGGAGTCAGGAAATTAATCAAAGTTCCTGACAGACCACTTTTGAATAACATGATTAAGCCCTGTTCAGGGTGGACTCCAGAGGTTGGAGCACAATTATTCTATTCAGCTGCCTTAGGGGGATGTGATGTCGTTAAAGATGACGAATTGATCGCTGATATGGATTATAACAAGGTTGTTGATCGTGTTCCTCTTATGATGGAAGCTGTTGATAAAGTACGGAGTGAAACAGGTGAAGAAACTCTTTATACAGTAAATATTACGGATAAGATAACCAAATTGAGAGAGAATGCTCTCGCTGTTCAGGATGCGGGTGGAAACGCTTTAATGTTAAATTATTTGGTTGTAGGACTTCCTGCGTTAAGGATGCTTGCAGAAGACCCAGAGCTTAAATTACCTATTTTAGCTCATATGGACCTAGCAGGAGCATTTTACGAGTCACCTTACTCTGGTATTTCGTCTTTTCTGATTATGGGGAAATTGGCTCGCCTAGCAGGCGCAGATATCGTTGTATATCCTGCTCCTTACGGTAAGGCTCCGTTTTTGAAAGAAAAATATCTTGCCATCGCAAAAACACATCGATACAGAATGCATCACCTCAAACCCACGCTTCCAATGCCCTCTGGAGGCATTACTCCTGGAATGGTTCTGAGAGTAATGAAAGATCTAGGAAATGATGTTATGATCGGAAGCGGAGGCGGAATCCATGCCCATCCTGATGGACCTGTTGCTGGAGCTAAAGCCTTCCGACAAGCGATAGACATTGGAATGAAAGATCTACATACAGCGATTGAAGACTTTGAAGATTATGTAGAAGACCATGCAGAGGAGTATCCAGAGCTTGCTCAAGCAATGAAAGCTTGGGGAGTCTCAGACACCCGCTTTTAAAAGAAAATACTTTTTTTTTCTAATTATAAAAGAAGAGTCATTGACGTTGGAAAATTCGGGTTCCACTATTCACAATTTTAAAGAGACCCTTAATTCTAATAGGAATAACCTCAGTTTTACCTATTACAAGGAATCCTTTATGTTTTAGAGCTTCATAAAAGTTTTTGAATAGAATTTCAGCTTGAGGTCTTGAGAAATAGATTAGTACATTTCTACAAAAAATTAAATCTACATTCTTGAAAGGTGGAGGAGTCCTAAGATCATGAATCTTGAATTTCACTAAATTACGAACCATAGGATTGATTTGAAATAAATCTTCATCTAATGATGTAAAAAATGATTTAATTTGGATAGAAGTCATTTCCTGCAATAAATCTTTCGGATATAGCCCTATTCTTGCCCTATTCAATAGATCTTGTGATATATCAGTAGCCAATAGATGAATTCTTTCTAGATTTAAGCCTGATTCCAAAACTTGTATAGCTATGCTATATGGCTCTGAACCTATAGCGCAACCTGCACTCCAAATTTTTATTGAATTGGAATCCTCTTTGAAGATTTGGGGATAAATTTCTTGTTCCAATTTTAAAAAAACGTCTTTATCGCGAAAAAATCGCGTAAAATTGATTGAAAGACTATCTATAAGTTTATCAAGTTCATCAGGATATTTTTCAAGATATTCTATGTACCCTCGATATGTTTGAGTATCGACACGCATCATCCTTCGATGTAATCGTCGAATAAAGTATTTTTCTTTATAAGCTTTAAAATTAATTCCACTATCAGTTAGAAAATCATAAATCGATAAAAGATTCTCAGTATCAACAGGTTCAGGAAAAACTGAAATTAATTCTTTAGCTAATACTGTTTGTATTTGGGTTTTCTTTCTTCTCTTCGGTTTTTCTCGGCCCTTTACACTTTGTACAAGAGGAGTAAATGAACGACTTTCTTCATCGTAAATTTTTCCTCTTTCTAGCCAATCTAGCACATCAACGAGAGTATCAGGATCACTTTTTAAAAGAGAAAGGAGTTGAGTAAAATCATTGAATCCTAATCTTGAAGCAATTAATTCCAATCTTTTAGTCACTCGGGGCTCATTCACCTTATCAATTTTGATGTGTTGCTTATTAAGAAAATCCACTAATTCCTCAATGCCTTCATGCGATTCTAGCTGTTTTGCATGCTTTTTTACATGTTCTTTCCCTTTTTGCTTGGGAATAGCTTTTTGGTCCTCTTTATCAATAGAATCTTCACTTAAAGTGTCAGAAGTATGCTCGGTCTTTATACGCCGTATTAGGGGGGTAAAAGATTGTTTTTCTTCGTTATATGTTCGACCTCGTTCTAACCATTTTAATAAATCTTCAAAGGCCTTAGGTTCATTTCTTAGTAACGAGTTCAATTCAGAATAACTATCTAAATCAAATTGAGTCGCTAGAAGTGTTAACCGCTTAGTAATCCTGAGTTCGTTTTCAGAACTGTAACGAATCCCCTTTTGTTTTAGAAACGTTTTTAGTTCGGTCAGGCCTTCTTTTGAATCAAATAATTTGATCCTTTGCCCATGACTCGTTATTCCCACAATCCTTAAACTTTTTACTTACTACTTATTTTTTTAGCTCATATCGGATAAATTTAATAGAATTATGACTTTTTATCTTTTTATTGATCAGAAAATTACTGCTGCTCCTCCTGTGGGCTTTACAATTAGCTTATAATCCTTCACTGAGAAGGTGATGTTCATTCCGATATCACCACCAGTATAATAACTAGATAACGGAATCTCATTGGATTCTAGCAGATTTTTGGTCACATGGACGTTTTCTTTTCCTATTTCCATTGTAAGATCAGTTTTATTAAACATTCTCGCTCCTCCCACCAATTTTGCTTCATAGTATTTCCTATGATATCCATGCTTTTCTAAGATGTTTATCATCAAAGGTACGGCCTTATTTGCATATTTTGCTGGGCCGTACCTTTTCTCAGGATGCCATTTTTGACTTTTCTCTTTTAATTTCTTTGCAGTACTATCTCCTGAAGGATAATATGGTAGCATAATGTGACTCATGACAGCAAATCTTTTCCTAGGCTCAGTGATTGTTAATGGATATAGTACTAAGGCAATACATGAACCTAATGATGTTATCTTCAGTAAATCACCAAAGTGACCAATTGCTATTTCACCAATATCAAGATATTTTTCTTTTTCACTTGAATGTTCTATATCAGAAAAATCATGGGGAAAAGATGAAATACTATGAGTTATTGGCTTTTTAATTCTTCTATCTGATCTTTTCATCTTGGTTTTTCGTGATTTTTTTAAAGCACTGTCATCCTTTTTGATTTGCCATATGAGAGGAGAAAATAATCCAGTTGTCTCATCATAACTCCTTCCTTTTTCTAACCATTTAATTATCTCTTCAAAGGTGATCTCATCAGTTTCTATATGATTCAATAATTCTAGATAATCTTTAAACCCAAACCTTACAGTTATAATCCCTAATCGCTTAATAACTCGTGATTTATGTTCGGGGGCAAATTCAATCCCTTTTTTTCTCAGACAAGAGATCAAAGCATCATGACCTATTTCTGATTCTAAAAGACGAATTGAATGATCGTTAAACATTATTATTTGTATCCCGAAATTTTAATAAGTTATTTTAGGACTTTTAAAGGATTTCAGTAAAATGATTTGAATTCTTTATCCGAAAACTGATGAATTGATTTAGAGAATTTTTTTCAATATTTTATTTGTCTTCATTCTTTATTAATCTAAGCTTATATTGAGTTAAAAATGTTCATTTTGTAAAAAGAATTTGATGTTCGCTACTCTCTTCTAGATTTGAGAACTGGTAATCCAGAATATTGTAGGAAGAAGAAATGTTTGCATTCTTAATTATTCTAGAAAATGTTTATAGTGTCATCTTTAGGAGGTCTTCATAAAAAGAATATCAAAGGTTCTGATTAAAAATCTTAAATGTTCAAAGAAGATCTATTTTTCTTAGAAAAACCCATATTGGTATAATAAGTAGTGCACTAACAAGTAGAATGAATACAAAGGCCCAAGATTCCTCGGCAAAAGGTAAGGTTAAGTTCATTCCGTAAAGACTTGCTAATAATGTCGGTACCATTAAGATCAAACTAATTGATGTTAATACTTTAATTAAATCATTTTGATTATTTGAAATGACTGAGGCGTACGCATCAAGGCTGCTTTCAATTAAGTCTCGATAGATCCTAAGCAATTCAGCTTGTTGTTGGAGATCGATACTCAAATCCTCTAGATCATCTAGTAATTCTGGTCTATCAGCAAATAAAGGAGCTTTCTTTAATCCATAAAATGCTCTTAAATTGCCTTTTAAAGCAGCATCAAGGTAAGTAGCGTCTCGAGAGAGTCTGAATACTTTTTCGATGGAAGAAGATTTAATAGATTGAAAAATAACTCTTTCAACGAGGGCTAAGTCTCTATCTATTTTATCTACTGTTAGTTCAAAACTTTTAACGACGCTTTCTAACCAATCAAGCAAAACTAAAATTGTGGGAGTTTTTCTTTTTCTTCTAGAACCGATAGGTTTCTTAGCACGTTTTGAACTGAACCGTTCAGAAAGAATCGTAATAAGACAATCTCCAGTTATAAAAACGACAGCAGGGTGTGTGACATGTTGGGGGTGATCAGAAATCTCATCTTTTTTCATTAAGTCTTCTAGTGCGGGTACTCGAAGCACTAACTTTAAAGAATTGGGAGTCTCTGGATCTAATTCCAGCCGAGGGCGTTCATCTTCATCCAAGGAATCTTCAAGATCTTCCCATGGAATATTAAAAGTTGTTTGGATTGTCTGTAACTCTTCTCTTGAAGGATTCGTACATAAAACCCAAACGGGAATATTTGGTTGGATACCCTGCACAAATTCTTTATAAGACATTCCTGTTTCTAAATTCTTTATTTCAATCATAATGAAGCCTCCAAGAAAAGGATGATTATCCATCGCTTTTTCTGAGCAGAGAGTGTACTCTGTATTTACTATTATAAATATTGCATATAATTCTTTGCTTTATTGGAGGTTTGTCATCCCATTACAAGAAAAATCTTGGTTTAAACTCCTTAATAGCTTTTTCTATTTGCCCAACTTCATCCTTTGTTAATTTTAAATCTGATGATTTAACATTAGTTTGTACTTGATTAATACTTTTTGCTCCAGGAATTGTGGTTACTGTCGGGGTCCTTGTGACCCATTTTAATGCTACTTGAGCAATTATTATATCATAACGTTCTGAAATCTCTCTTAGTGTCAATAATAATGATTCACAGCGTTCTCGATTCCTTTTTGTGAAAATACGATTCTTACGACGTGTTCCTTTCGAAGTTAGTTTTTCTTGATAACCACCCTTGTG
>JBHLKC010000114.1:0-1657 GCA_048887065.1 Candidatus Hodarchaeota archaeon | reverse complement strand
TAATTTTCTATTAAGTGATATTAAAGAAAGATTAAAACAATAATTGGTTATCCCTGCTTTACGAGAATTTTTTCCCCCTTCAATTCGATTCTTCCCATTTTAATATCTAAAAAGAGTTCATATCCTGCATAATCGGGAATTTTGAGATTGAGCTTTACTTGGGAAAAGTTCATTTGTTTTAGTGTCTCATTATCCAAGGATTTACAAAATATAAAGATATCTAAAGCTTGTTTCTTAGGGATACCGATTCTTGTGATAAAATTGGATGAGTTTCCTGTACTTTCACGGATAAAGAAGTCCTCCGTAGCTGTATACGAGAGCATTTATTGTCACCTGGGGCTATCCATACAATTTAAGAGTTTATATTTTAATATACTAGGTTGTGACAACGAAATTAGAAAATCTTATGTGAGGGGTTATTCGTGATTCAATCATTGGATTTGAAAATATGGTTTCTAATAAGGAGATTTCTTGGATTAGAGAACTGACCAAGCCTGAAAGGGAGCATGGATTAACACATACATTTTATAGTTACCCTGCAAAATTTCTTTCCAAGCTCCCCCGAGCATTAATAAAGCGCTATACAGATGAGGGAGAACTTATTCTAGATCCTTTCGTTGGAGGAGGAACAACTGGGGTAGAGGCAATGGTATTAAACCGTCGATTCATTGGATATGATCTCAATCCTTTTGCGATATTTGTTTCGAAAGTTAAGACAACATTTATAGATCCATTTGAATTAAAAGCCACTCTTGATATGATCCTAGTAGAAATGGATAATTTAAAGGAACCAGTAAATGAATATTTAGAACAAGACGATAAAAATTGTTTAGGATCAAGAATGGCTCATGAAGTAAATTCATTGGCAACTATTATCACCAAATTAAAGAAAGAGTCTCCAGCTATTCAAAACTTTTTTCAACTTGCTCTTATTCATTCTATAAAAATCGTAGGTAGACGTGATTTCGAAATCAGAGGTAATTGGAAAGATGCTTCAATCTTGCCAATTTTCACTCGAAAATCAAAGAAAATGATAAACCAAATTACTTCAATACAAAAACACACGAAATTTACGCCTGAATTTAAACAATCATCTAATCATAAAATGGAGCTGAAAGATGGTTCAGTTGATTTGATCATAACCTCACCACCGTACAAAGATAAGGATATTGAGTACCAACAGATTCAGATCCAACGTCGGTCGCTACGCAGATCAAAAAGGTCCAATGTTATCACTTCACTTCTAAATGAGACACCGCTTTCTAAGAAAGAGTTATGCTGGACAGGAAAAAAGGGAATAAATTATTGGGAAAATTGTAAGAAATCTCTGCAAGAATGCTACCGTGTTTTAAAACCCGATAAGTTAGCCTTTTTTTGGACTGGTTTTAAATCGTCTTTCGATTATGAGAATTTTAAAGCTCAGTTAAATGAAGTTGGGTTTCATCTATTTACTGCGATTCGTGTCACATTAAGTAACGATCGTGCAGCATCAGGACGGTCAACACACCATGGTAGAAAAACAGGAATGATGAGTTATGACTTTCTATTCATAGCTCAGAAAAATTTAAATTAGTTTTATCCATAAAATGAGGGCTGTTCTGGCTCTTGTTTTTGTTTTGGATGGCTTAATTGGATCTCTCCATGATATGTTTCATAC
>JBHLKC010000113.1:0-10033 GCA_048887065.1 Candidatus Hodarchaeota archaeon | reverse complement strand
AAGAACTTGTTGCAGTATTTTCTGGATTTTCTACCATAGAGCTCAAAGTCGATAAATTCAATCATTACTCACTTATCACGCAGAAAACTTGATAGAAATCATTTTTTGAAGAGAAGCTGGGAGTTCCTCGCACAGCTATATCCTTTTGTATTCTGAGAATTTATTATAAAACGAATGATGAATATCTTCGTGTTCCATTGCATTAAATCTTATCGTGTTTGTTGCTAAATAAGTGAAATCATAATTTAATATGCTCTTTTTTGCCTATTTTGGTGAAAACGTTTTTTTAGCACTAGTCGAATTTGAAACAAAAATGTTGGAGAAGCATAAGTATGATTGAAACATCTGAAATTAAATGGGATTTATCAATTATCTTCAAAGATAATGAAGAAGCTAAAGCTTTTATCAAGATAAATGAAAAAGATATTACAAATCTTCGAAAAGAGCTTAAAGGTCATATAAATAGAGACAATATACATGCAAATGAAGTTTATAAATTCTTAGAAAAGCTAAATAAAATATCTGCCAAAATAGAAGGGATTTTTTACTTTGCGAGGAATCAATTGTATGCTGATCAAACTATTAAAGAATCTTTGGTATTAATGAATACTGCAAGCGATCTTTATATGAAAGGGAAAATGATAGTAGCTTCTTTTGAAATAGAATTAGGACAATTACTTTTAAAACGAGCAGAATTGATCAATGAACCTCAGTTAAAATCTTATAAGCATTATCTCGAAAAACTCGTTAGAAAAACGCAATATATGCTATCAGAAAATGAAGAACAGTTAATTTTAGAAAAAGATAGATATGGAAGTAATGGTTGGACAAAACTTCAGAGTGAGTGGCTAAGTAGTAGACAATTCAAGATTATTGATGAGGGAGTTGAGAAAACTGTAACTTGGGGAGAATTTGGTAAGTATAGTCGTGCTCCCAATAGAGAAACAAGAAAAAATGCTCTAATTAACATGGTTGGAGAGAATGGTTTAGCAAAAGATAAGGAGTTATTCGCAGCAACTCTTAGGAATATTTGTGGTGATCATGTCTTAACAAGCAAACGTAGAGATCAGCCCACTACATTCACTTCAAGCTTAATAACCAATGACATTACACAAATAATGATTGATCATCTTCTAGAAGTCGTTAAGGAGAATGCAAATCTCTATCAAGATTTTCTTTTACTTAAAGCAAAAATCATGAGTACAGAAAAATTACTAGGAGAAGACCTTTGGGTTCCCATCCCCATTTTGCCAGAAAAATTCAAGCTATTTAACTGGGAAAATGCAAAAGAAATTGTATTAAAAGTCTTTAATGAGTTTGATGAAGAATTTGGTTCAATCGCTAGGAAAATGTTTGATGAAAACCATATAGATGCTTCACCAAGAAAAGGAAAACGAGCAGGTGCATATTGCTCTACAATCGAGTTTATGAAAGAAGCGTTTATTCTGATGTCATTTACAGAGTCTTTAGCAGATGTGGGGACGCTTGCTCATGAAATGGGTCATGCTGTACATAGTTATTTATCGATTAAACAACAAAAATTCTTAAATAACTCTGTCTCATTCTGTGTTGCCGAAACAGCTTCTGAATTCGGAAGATTCCTACTTGTTGATAATATTAGACGAAATACAGATGATGAAATAGTAAAGAAATTTATTCTGTTTAACCATCTAGAAACATTAGCAACAATCATTTTTGAAGTGGGTTCTAGAACCAGTTTCGAGAAGAGCTTATATGATGCAATTGAGGTTGGAGAGTACCTAGATGCAGATAAGATTAGTGAATTGTTTGTTAAAGCTCGAAAACAATTCTTTGGAGATGCGATAGAATTTCTCCCAGAACAACGTTTTGACTGGACTTGGAAACCCCATTATTATCGGATTGACCTTCGATACTATAATTATCCGTATTATTTTGCTGAATTACTGGTGATGTCTCTCTATAACAGATACAAAAAAGAAGGAAATTCCTTTGTCCCAAAATTTAAGCGTTTTTTAGCTTGTGGCGGGTCTAAATCGCCACTCGAACTAGGTAAGGAAATGGGGGTAAATCTTGAAGCTAAAGAATTCTGGCAAATGGGATTAAATGAATTTAAGGCTATATTAGAGGAAACCAAGAAATTATTCCAATGACCAATTAATAATTCTCATAAATATTCTAGAAATACTGGTATTTCTTGTGAATTTGAAGATGAGGATAATTGCTGGATACTTTTCCAAATGCAAAAAGTTTTTCCCTCCTTTTCAGATAAATACTACCGTAAATGCGATTATAAATAGAGAACTTAAAAGAGAAATGGAAAAAGTGAGAAAAAGTAGTTCATTTGTTGAGTTCTTAACTATATCAAAAAGTGATTTGGATTCTTCCTATATCATAAATATTTTAACAAAACCGTGAAGGAAAAAGAAATTTGAGGAGAAGGTTATGTCGGAGAACCAAAAATTCGAGGAAATTCACAATAGAATTTTAGAAGTCTTTTTTAAATATAATCCCAGTATTGCAGCATATCTCGGAAAGGAAGAGTATGAAAAAGAGCTAGAAGAGGGTACTAAAGAATTCTATGAGGAGTTCGTGTCTAAGTATTCTGAATGTATTCATGAATTAAAACAGGTTGATTTAAATAAATTAAGCCGTGAAGATCGTTACTCTTTAAGAATATTAGAAATTAGTAACGAAATCTTTCAATTCCTGCACAAAGTTTATCCTATTTGGAAAAAGAGTCCGTACGGATTAGATAATATTCAAACTACGATCTTTACTATTTTGCAAAGGAAAGGACCAACTGTCCAAGTGGTGGAAGTATCTAATGTTCTAATCAGTAAAATTCCAAAATTCTTGGAAGAGTTTCGTTCTAGATTCGACGATACTCCCATCCCAAAAATATGGAAAGAAACAGCCTTGGAAAGGATTCAATTAGCTCCCCAATTCTTTAACTATCTTGTAACAATTTTTTGTAGTGTTTCTCTCCCAAAATCTTTGCAAGATGACTTTTCAGAGATAGTTAAGGAAGCAGAAGCAGCCATCGAAATCCATAAAAATTGGATTCAGGCCCTTCCCGTTGATGAAGATGAATTTGCTTGGGCATTAGGAAAGGACAACTTTGAAGAATTATTGCGTTTAAGAAAACTGCCCTGGGATCGGGAAACAATATTAAAAAAGGGATATGAATTATTAGAATTACTATCCACCCGAGCAAAACAAGTGGCAAAAGAAATAAACCCTAACAAAAGTTATGAAGAAATAGTTGAAGAAATCGAATCAGATCACCCTCCAACATTTGAGATGGTTTTAGAACATGCTAAAAGTGAGGCTGAGCGGGCAAAAGAGTTCATTAAAGCACATGATCTAGCAACAGTTCCAGCAGAAGAAAGCTTAGTCGTAGTAGAAACCCCCCTCTACCTTGCACCGATAATTCCTTTCGCGATGTATGGTCCAGCTCCTTACTATGATCCAAACAGGCCTGGCATTTATTATATCACTCCTATAAAGGATGAAAGCGAATTAAAAAGGCATTCTTATCCTAGTATTTCAAATGTTATGGTTCATGAGGCTTACCCTGGCCATCATTTAGATATTTACTGGAGTAATGTATCTGGACGTGAAAGTTATCTTTTTTCCTTTATTATAAGCTTACTTGGAGATGAGACGCTTGAGGGATGGGCTCATTATTGTGAAGAAATGATGCTTCAACAGGGCTTTCACAAAGAATCGAAAAAGGTTGAACTAATAATTATTTTAGGTCAAATATGGAGAGCTGTTAGGATTATAGTTGATGTCGAACTCCACAGTAAACAACGTACATTTGATGATGCGGTTAAAATGTTGGTTGAAAAAGCAAAAATGGAAGAGGGGGCAGCAAAGGCCGAAGTCCGAAGGTATATTACCTCTCCTGGACAACCGTTATCTTATCTAATTGGAAAAGTTTTAATTCAAGATCTTCGGGACAGAGTGGAGGAGGCTCTAGGTGATAAATTTTCTTTAAAATTTTTCCATGATACGCTCCTTAAAAGTTGTGATCTTCCCTATTACATGTTGAAAGAGCTTTTTGAAGAAAAAATAAGTGAATTAAAATAAGATATCTGCTTGTAAAGACCTCCCTAGTCTTTG
This sequence comes from Candidatus Hodarchaeota archaeon, assembly GCA_048887065.1. Classification (GTDB taxonomy): domain Archaea; phylum Asgardarchaeota; class Heimdallarchaeia; order Hodarchaeales; family Hodarchaeaceae; genus Hodarchaeum. The sequence continues at coordinate 5,926 of JBHLKC010000113.1, read as the reverse complement.
GAAAAAGGAGAAAATTAGGGATAGCTTAAAGAGAAAGGGGGAGGAAATATTTCTTTCTTCTATTTTAAAAACAGTCTAAAATCTCAAGCATAATGTATAATAATTCCCCTAAATGCCAAATCTTATTTAAATTTGTGATGAATTCCGATTCCTTACTATTTGAAACAGCCAAATATTTCTTATTATGGTGATTTATCTTATGAAAACAATTGAAATAGGTAGTGCGAAGAGCGAACCTGGAAAGGTAACTTATGGTTTTATCAATACTTTGACTCTTCCTACAGGTATAGTCGAAAGGATTCCTGTACTGATTGCTCAAGGTATGAACGAGGGTCCCACTTTTTTTCTAACAGCAAATATTCATGGCCAAGAACTTACAGGAATTGCTGTGATTCACGAACTAGTAACTGAAAGCCTAGCTCGTGAATTAAAAGGGACTATTGTTGCCTTACCAACTATTAACCCTTCTGGTTTACGTCAGGTTCAACGATCTCCAGAATTTGATGACAGGGATCCTAATCGACTTTTTCCAGAGGGAAAGTTCGCAAAGGAAGAGGATGAAGAGGATGAGGATAGAAAATACCCCAGAACATTTGAACAAGTCGCAAAAAAGATTTATTCATACTTAGAGAAATATGCAGACTTTCATATTGATTTTCATAATCATTATATCCGCTCTATCCCCTATTCGATTCTTGATCGAGTTTTTTATGAGGATGAATCAGAGAAAGAAGAGGCAGAACGTCTGTGTGAGAAACAAAAAGCAATGGTTGATGCATTTGGGGTTTTTAAAGCTGCTGAATTTCCTCCTAAAAAATATTTAAAACTGAAGTATCACCGTTCTTTTTCTGGAGCTGCTCTTAACAGTCTTCGAATCCCCGCGATCACAATTGAACTTGGCGGAAATAGTGTTATCTTTCCAGAGATTGTTACTGGATCGGTGAAAGGGGCAAGAAATGTTTTGAGGTGGGCAGGTATGCTTGAAGACCCATCAGAAAAAATCACTGAATTTCCTCTTCCAAATGAAAACGACGAACTCGTCAGGAGATGCGAACATCCACGATCCAAACATTCTGGTATTATTAAATTTCTTGTCGGGCCAGGGGATAAGGTTAAAAAAGGGCAACCCGTTGCTAGTATAACAGATATCTTTGGAAGATCATTAGGAGACGGTTATATCCGATCTGAGCATGATGGCTATATGATTGCGCTACAGTCAAAAATAACAGTTTATCCCAATGATGCTATTGCTGAGATGGGAATTAAAAACGATGAACCTTTAGTAGTTCCTATACCCGTAAAGAAAGAATAGTAGATCTCAAATAATTATTGAAAGAAGCAATTCACAGAGAGTTCATGAGATTTTTTGATCTCTTTCTAACTTCTTTCTCCTTATTTTTCTTCCTATTCTAATATTTTTTTTACGTCTCCCTACATACCAAATCTCTAAGATGGAACCAAGGCAAAATAAAATTAGAAACAGCATAATCAATAAAGGGTTCGAATCTATACTTAAATTAATTAAGTCCATGACAATTATGGCAAACGAAAACACAATAATAAAGCCTAGGAAGAGAGGGGGTGCTTTTTCCCAAAGCATTTGCCTGTATTGAACACGGCGAATGAAAGTTTTGCGACCAAAAGTCCAATTCTTTTTATAATACTGTTTAAAACCCTTGTAAAACTGGCTCTTTTTTGATAATCTCCGTGGTAACTTTTCTTTTGGTTTATTATTGATTCTAATATCCGGATTTCCTGACATTGGCATTTTTCATGATCACTACTTTGTTGGAGTATTTAATATTTCTCATAAAGGAATGAACGCAAAATTCTTAATAATTACCGTCTTTTACTTGAAAGAAAATGGACATATTATTCTGGTCGCTTGAATAGTACTGGAATTACAACTTTTACCTCATTTTCATAATAAAAAGTAGTTACTTAAAAGAATAGTTTCACATTAATGATCGGAGCTAAATATAGACGGGATTTCTCTATCATTCCTTGACATTGTTGACTTAATCAACTTTCAAGTTACATGGATAAGATGAAATACCTTATACATGAAAAAAGCTTAAGAATAATCAGTAGATGAGGAGCGGTTTAACCCGTGTCTGACGAATGGCTCTTGAAAATATGTTCAATAGGAACATATCAGGTGGGAAAAACCTCTCTTATTAGACGTTATGCCGAAAATAAATTCGAAACAGACTATCTTCCTACAATTGGAGTTGATATAACCACTAAAAGAATAACTCTCAACAATCAAAAAATTAAATTGATACTTGTTGACACTGCTGGTCAAGAAGCCTTTGGTAAGATTAGACAGAGTTATTATATGGGATCTGCCGCATGTATAGCGGTTTATGATGTAACCAGCCGTGAATCATTTAAGGAGTTAGAATATTGGATCAATGATTTTTATAGTGGTGATAAAGACCGCAATGTCCCTCTTTCAGTAATTGGAAATAAAGTTGATTTAGAAACCGACCGAAAGGTATCAACTGAGGAAGGAGAGGAGTTTGCTAGCCAGAATGGATTTCTTTTCTATGAATGTTCCGCTAAACTAGGAGGCCCTCTTATCCCTCAAATTTATTCAGATCTGATTCAAAAATATCTTACAATTAGTGGTGTCAATCCCTAATCCCCTTTTTTATAAACATTCTGATTTGAAAGAAAAAAAGCAATTCTGGAGAAATTCGGGGTCTCAATAATTTCGGATCTTAGTTTAAAAAAATCAAAAAGCTGACCTTTTGTGGAAAATATAAAGGAATTTTCTTTATATAAAGAAATTGATTCATCAAGATATTTTATGTTACTATCTTTCCAATTTAAGACTAAGAATTCAACAATAGAATTATTAGTACAATAAAAGGCGACAAAAAATTTTAACTTAATTTCACTCTTTTTATCAAAGCTAATTCATTATGGAATACGTAGGAGGGAAATAAACAGGTTTTTACACTCTTTTGAGGGAAATATTTATAAAGTTACTAAAGAGGAAAGCCTCTGTTCTGATTTATGCGTCTCTAATCCTTTCACTATGAGGTCACAACATGTCTCATAATCCGATCCTGCCAATAGATAGTCAAAGTATTCTTAATGAAATAAAACAAGAAATATCGCCGAAAGAAAAGACTGAGGTTTGCAGAGTCGAGCAGGGAAAGGAATTCTTTCAAAATTATACGTTTCAGGATGCTATTATGGAATTAGATGAATTATTCGACACTTAGAAGTGTTTTTTTTCTTTTTTTTCCGTAGTAATGCATTAAATATCTGCACAAGTGACATTGCTATAATCCCCTAAGAAGACCTTAGAGATTTTGAGGAGCTTTCTTCAGAATAATATGAGATGTTATACGATTTTTTTGTTAATTCCAGAAATTGACTGAATTGGTTCAAGATCAGCAAATAGTAACTTAATATATTTGAAATAGATAAATTTCACAAATTAAGAAAGTTTTCTTCATTAAATTTGGGGAATTAGTGATTTCGTGCGATTTATTTGATCTCGTAAGCTTAATCGTAGAACTAGATTTGCTTTCAATAATATAATGTAAATTAAGTTCAATGAAAGAAGTTTGAATTTGATTGACCACTCTATTCTCTTAAAAAGCTTTAGAGGTTGAACTTAATTACAAATCAGAATGTGGAATACTAGTTGATCGTCGGAAGTCGCTTTAGGATCTGCTAGTACTAATAGTCATTAGACTTTCCTTGCGACTCATTCTGGATTGTCTTCTATTTTTTATGGATGTAATTTCTAAATGCCAAAAGAAGATCAAGTAAATAGAAAAAAGGATATTAATCGGCAACTAAGTCATTTAGAACGCAAATATGGAAGAGAACCCAAAATCACGCGTGACGAATTATTGCGTACACGTTTTATCTGGCATTAATCAACTTTTTCAATTGTCTTTAGAATACGGACTTCTATAGAACGAAAATAACGCTCTCCTCCCCTTTTGGTAATTTAAAAGACAAACCAAATTCTCTTCCTGAATGTCGGATATTAAACAGATACGATGATTCTAATACTATTCTACCAAACTAAGTTCAGAAATTTCCTTTGGGTCTATATTAATGAATTTTATTGTTCCATCATAGTTTAGATATTCAAGTACTTGTATAATTTCATCCATAGAGTTGCTTTTCGTTGTTTTTAGCATTTAAGATCATCTCTTCTTTTGGATAAATACAATGATATTAACATCTTTACTTGCAAAAATTCCGCAAGTGATGTAATGTGCGGGACTTTATATATTTTCCTAATCCTGCATTCAAAACCTTCATATTTCAGGGGTTTGTTAAAACTACGTTGTTAGACGTATATGATGCCCCTTAAACTTGGTTATATTGATTGCCACTATCAAGGCAATTTTAAGTTAAGGAGGATTACTTTTTTTTATGGGATCTACTTCAATTAATGAGCTATTTGAGGTCAATTTAGAAAACAATGAAATAGCCTTTATCTACCTTGGATTTGCTGGTATTATTCTAAGAGCTAAGAAAAAGACAATTGCTATTGACATAGGAGAGAAATGTCTGAACAGTAGGAATATCATGGAGATTAAAAATCTCGATATTCAACTATATAGTCATACTCATTGGGATCATTTTGACATAGACGTAACCACGAAAATTTTTGCACACACTAATGCAAATATTGTTGCTGAACCACAAGTTTTTGAGGAGTTAAAGAGGATAATGACTTCAGAGGTTTCTGCGTTACATAATGCAAAACCAGGTGAAACCATAATTCTTAATGGTTTTGAAGTGGCAATTGTTGGTGGAATACATCCAAGACCAATTAGTATATTTCGAATCAAATGGGATAATTTCAGTATTTTTCATGGTGCTGACTCTGGTCCTGTTCCATTAGATAACTATCCTGCAAATGTTGCTTTCCTCCCAACTGGCACCCCATCACCGACTTGTTCTCCTGAAAACGCGCTTAAAATGGCCTTCGATATAAAACCAAGAACTATTGTCACGATGCATGGAAGTCAAAAACAAATGGAGAAGTTTAAAGCAATAGCAAAAAAGAAAATACCAAATGTTACCGTTGTTATCCCAAAGCAAAACGAAGTGACGAAAATTATTTCCTAGAATAAATAGGCATTTTAAGGTCTAATTACGGTATTGATAAAAATGGAAAAGTCGTTTTCCCAAAAAGTAAAAGATATGATCAAGCAGATTCCAAAAGGAAAAGTAGCCACTTATGGACAGATTGCTACATATGCAGGGAACCCTCGTGCTTCACGTCAGGTAGCTTGGTTATTGCATTCCTCTTCTCGAAAAGAAAACTTACCTTGGCATAGAGTGATAAATAGTAGAGGACGTATTTCTTTACCCCAAAACGGTGGTTATGAGATGCAAAAAAGTTTACTAGAACAGGAGGGGATTAAGTTCAATAAGAGCGATACGATTGATCTTAATCAATATCTTTGGCAGATATTCAAAAAAAAAGATTAATGTTCTACATTACTAGACTAATTTAATCTATGACTTTCATTTGATAACTACAAAGAATTAATGCGAAGTTTCACACACTTATGTTCTTGGTTAGTTGAAAACGAATTATCAATATTTCTAAGTCGAATTATAAAATGCAGGAACGATAAACCTTTTAAACATTGAAAAAAACCTTTGAAATGTAAGGAGAGCCCAGGAATCTTCTTATAAAATTATGGTGTGATACAATGAAACAGAGACCTACCTATACTCACTGGTCTGAGAGCAATGTGATGATCATTGGCACACTACACCTTTTTAATTAAGCAAAAGTGTCTCATTCGATCCTGGGAGTATGAGACGAAAGGAATTCTTTTTCTAAAAGGAGGTTTGAAGAAAGATGTTCTGTGAGAACTGTGGTACAGTATTAGATGCAGAGAATCAATGTGTAAATTGTAATAAAAAAGAATCT
>JBHLKC010000112.1:0-10091 GCA_048887065.1 Candidatus Hodarchaeota archaeon | reverse complement strand
ATAAGCCTTAGATGCTATTAGAGATAGACATCCTTCCCATAATACCCTTCCTGACCTATCGTTACAGTGGAAAATAAAAAGGCATTTACACCAACTCCATCGCCATTATCGTCATAATGGGGATGTTCGGACCTACTATCCATGATTAACGCGTAATTAAACGCTTCTCGCATCGAGATATACCCATTAGTATCCGCATCATGCCAAGTGACAACAGTTCCCCCTGGAGTTTCCATGTTTACAGCGGTCATAAAGTGATATACAAATTCATCATACGATCCTTCTGTGTCACAGGACCAAGAACTTTCAATAGCGGAAGCTGCTGTCATAATCACACGGCTAGGACCGCTCAATGCAGGAATGAACACTCCTGAATTACATTGTTCCATGACAATGATCATTTCGTTATACGAAATCGGATTCAATACTTCTGCGAAATGTTGAGGAGAAACAATCTGATAATAATACAGACACAAGCCATCTTCACTCCCGTGATTCGTGGTGTAAATGAATAAGCTATCCTTAGCGGTCATAATGGACGCGAGGTAATTAAAGGTATTATTGAAATGCCCATAGTTTGCGGACACATTTACTGGCATATCCGTATCTTCTGCTACACCATCCTTGTATATTACGATGATATGTTGGGGATCATAGGCATATCTGTTTACCAGAATCGAGTACATATATTTCAAATCATTCCAATAACGGTAATAAGCTTTGCCAGCACGGTACCCTCCGCTTAACAAAACAGCATACTTAGTTGGGTATTTTTGAGCAGAGAAATTCAAAACATATCGGTAGATATGCTCAGTGAATTCTGGATGTCTTGCCATTACTTTATAGGTTGAATCTTCGAGGAGATATTGAAGACCTCCCACCCCTCTTTCCTCATCAGCCCATGTCACGTTTCCTTTTATTCTTATCCAGCTTCCTGTTTCACTCGTAAGTGCATTTGGAACATCTCCCAAAAGTTCTACATACCTTAAAGGGGAAATTATCGTATTTTGTTGGAAATCATCTATGTCTTTATAGAGCGATTGGTTTAACCCCACTTTGACATAATAGCCTTCTAGTGTCACAGTTTTACCGATGTAATTGGTCATGTTCCCCATCACGTCTGAGATGTCCTTAGGTACATCCTCTTCGGATATACCTTGTTGACTTAATTCAGTAAAATAGATAAACTGAAAGAGATTTGCTCCGAGGAGTACCACAACGAGTGCGATTAGTAATACATTCAATTTTGCCAATTTGATCACAAGTTCCTTAATGAAAGATATTTTCTGATTATTCTTCCAGCATGGTTTAAAAAACTTTCAGAATTATACAAGAATCTTTAATACCGACTGATTCCGAAATAAATGCATTTTTTCTGAAAAGGATGAAAAAAATAACGATTTAACTTCAATTTATCAAAAATGTATTTGAAGATGATTACTGATAGACTTCTGAAAGTAATTAAAACTATTTTAGATATCTTAAGATAACGAATCCAGCTTTTTTAAAGAATATCCTGATCAGCAATAGACCATTGATCTACCCTAAGATACTCTTGGATTCTTCTTCTCAGCTCATGTAAATAAAAAAGAAAGGAGGATAACAATTATAATGTTATCTTCGATTCAGCAACTTCCCAGATATCTCTGTAACGAAGAAGTACTGGTTTATACGTCCAAGTCTCGTATAGTAGCAGTTGATCGTATGCATGGGGACTAATTGTGGGTACACCATCTACTAAATGAACGAATCCGCTTTGACCTGGTGGAATCACATTTACTGCTTTAGCGGGTTTACACCACCAATGCCCCCATTTGATTCTTGGCATTTCTGCGATGTGGTTGTATGTCCCACGGTTCATAGCGTGCATTTTAGGAGAAGGTAGAGCTCCCAAGGGACTGAATGTTATGGTCATTACAGGAGTAAGCCATGTTGAAATATCGGGCCCAAATTCCAGCTCTAAATCTTCAAGAACTTCCTTAAGTACCCGAACGATCACTTCATCCCTATCTTCACCATTAAGATAGTCGTAATTTAAGGCCAGTTTAGAATTTTCACCGTCGAAAACGTGGAGTAAAGTACTATCACTTCCACCAACACCTGGAGGAAGATCATCGTCAAATACCTCATTGTCAATCTTACTGAACCAACGATCAAATATTGTAAGACCTGGATCATCGTATGTAGCCGAGGGATTGGGGTATCGTGGGTCTATTACATCATTATAGTGATGATCCCATCCTTCAAGTGCCATTATAACTTCAGGAGGAATGCTTGGATCTGTCTTAGCTGCTTCTGTGAGATAGTCGAGGAAATACATTCCAGGTATATGGTTGTATCCAGCATCACGATTGATGTCTCCCATATCATCAAAGGTGAACTTGCCAGCTGCTAGTAGTTCTTGAATCCTTGTAACACGATGAACTTCACCCCAGTCAGCCTCAGTATATGGCCAATCAGCTTGTGGTTTGTTGTTCCAGTTTGCAAGGAATCCTTGTTTAGGATTGATACATTTTGGTATTTCTTTAAACCCTGTGACACCTATCCATTCTTCCTCACCAGTTCCCCATAAGGGGAACCTATCATCAATAAATCGTCCATTTTTACCGTACGTGGGTTTTATGGGGAATCGTCCAGAATGCCAATAACCGATATTTCCACGTTTATCTATCCAAAAGAAGTTGTGATTCGGATGTACCTCTTTACATGCTTTATTCATGTCTCGGATATTTTTTGCTTGTTGAAAGAGAGACCAACCCTCTTCCGCAGCCAATTCATTCTTATAATATGGTGATTTCATAGTGTAACAAAGATTATTGGTTAGATCCCAAGCAACAATAGGACCGTGGATTGTTCGATAAATATCCCGGTTTTCAGAATAGCCCATACTCCAATATGCAGAGAAGGTTTCTGTTCTTTTTTCCATGTCAACCCATTCGCCATTATACCAATACTGGTACTGGTTCTCTGGATTCAGAACTTCAATGTATGTATCAATGACATCTGATGCCCCAGTAGTTGATGTCCAAGCACCATGTTGACTTACACCGATTAAAATGGTTGGAGCATGAGGCATCATCATCCCAACAGCGTTAATTCCTGCGCCATGTAATCCTATTTCCAAAACTATTTGTGGAATAGAGTGTCCCATCTGCGGACCTCCTACTTGCATAGCATTTCTAGTTTCGGATTTCCAAGGACTAACCATCCATGCATTACTTCCGAATTTTGTAGGTAATCCCATTGATTCATATAGCTCCATTTGGCCTATCTTAGACTTTTCGTAATTTTTATAGTTATTACCGATATTACATGGCAACTGTGGGATGCTACCATAACCCAAGGTTTTATGGGTGCATTTTTCTTGGCTAGGAATCGTTGTTGGAGCTCCAGGATCAACTTGTGGATATTGGTCATTAAAAATTTGCCAACCCGTTTCCTCACCATGCATAGCCATAAGAGCTTGTAGGGCAGCTGCATAACTGAGTTCATTTCCACCTGTACCACCAAACCTCCAAGCCATCATTACCACAATGGCTGTACAGTCTTCGATGGTAAAAGGTACAAGGGGAAGACCATTTGGAGTGATAACACCAGGAAGGTATTCAATAGGCATAAGAGAAGGATCACCATTAGCAAGAGCCGTTAAGGCTTCAGAGATGTAGAGGTTTATACCATCAACGTAAGATAGCATCATCTCCTTGAGGCGCGCTTTCGGTTGGGTAGGTGTCCAGTTATTGAATATTTGTAATAATTCTTCCTTGCTATATGCTATACTTCTGGTTGCATAATCTTGATCTATAGATGCAAAGCCAAATTCAGCAAGACTGCCGAAAGCTTGTCTTCGGTATAAGTCTGCTTGCCAGAGTCTATCTTGTGCCATAGCATAACCAGCTCCAAAGGCCAATCCTTCCTTTGTACTCGCAAAAATGTGAGGAACACCGTAATTATCTCTGACAATGATGATTTTACCACTACAACCACTACCACCACTGTATGCATTAGCTGAAACTATTGGGAAAACACTGAATAAAATCAACACTAATAATATTCGAGTGATTCTTTTGTTGCGCATACTAATTTAATCTCCATTTTTTTTGTTTGATTATTATTGGTTTCTTCGTGAAGTTTCCAGTTTACTCATTCCTTTTCTAGACTTGAATTCAATCCCCTCTTTGTCATTGATTCAAATCTCCTTTAGTTCTTCTAGGATTAAGCCTATCTTGGTTTTGGGTAAACTTTGAGAAAAGGTGTTGACCTAAAATACCAAGATCATCTGGAAACCTGAATCCGATAATCTTATACTCTAATGCAATAGATGCTCTGTAAAGTATGATTTCGGATACCCGGTACTAACGGTTTTTTGATATATAAGCTTTTCTACGAGAAATGAAAAAATCAATGATGATCTTGTGCTTGATTTTTTTGATTTTACACTACGCCTAATTTATAATTCTCAGGACATCCCCATTCTTCGATTTTATTATATTTTGCCTTTTTTGATTGGAAATGTATCCAAATCTGAGTCCTTTCAAGGAATGGATTAGCCTGATACAATTTTCGATCGCCATATCGAAAAGCTTCTAGCACTAAAGGTAATTCTTGACGAAAAATTCTATCTCGAAACTTTAATGTTCCAATTCCCCCACTTACTTGACAATAGACATGGAGTGAATATGTTTCTTCGGTTCTTGACCATTCAGCCAAAACTTCATCCCGAAATATCCGAGTTTGCCATCCTTTCAGTTGTTTTTGGTTAAATTCATGTGCAATGGTTAAAAATAAGTCTCCTGTCCGATCTGAATGTGTTAATGTATAACAGCGAGGTACGAGAGGGGATTCAACGGTTGTAGGGGGTAGAATTGTCACATGTAGTTTACTAGGGTTCAAACGACTCAAGTTAAAAACCTACTTCCCTTCATTATATTAATATTCAATTTAATGCAAATAATACTACAAATCCTCTTCTCTTGCCATTATTTCCATTCCGCTTAGTATTCCCACTTCATTAAATTCAATTTTCTTCTGTGAATCGATAAATCTAAGATTAATCGTTGAGGTTAAACTTTCAAGGACTTTTCCTATCATTTTCCCTTGTATAGGACTCTTTAGATGGGAGGATTTCGCTTGAATCGCTTCAACTTCAACCAGTTGTTTCTTTTTCACTAGTTTAAATGAGACAAGATTCTTATTAATGGTCAGATCCTTTAGCTTTGCTCGATTATAGGTTGAGAATAAATGTAATTTATCTCTGTACAAGAATCCTGATAAGAATCCTGTGAATGATCTTCCTAAATAAGGAATTCTTGCAATAGATGCCATAAATGAGACTTTTTGTTCGGGAAAATGATTAGATTGCATCCAGACATATCCACTAGGAAAAGACCTGCCCCAGTCCTTTTCTATATACCCTCTCCCATGATCAAAAGAAAATTCCTTTCCATTAATATTTAGATTTCCATAAATCTCGTGATCAAAGCTTAAAACGGCGTGGGAACATTCCATACGTGGTAAAAAAGCAAAAGGGCCCATGGCTCCTGGGGAGAAGAATTTTATTGGCCATGGTACTTGATTTTTAAAAATAAGTTCTCCTTTAACCACTTGGTCTGATGTGTTCAAATCTAATTTAATCATATCAGTAGAAAAATAATTCTTTCCTATGAACACTTCAAATTTCTTTTTTGTATATTGGAAATCATTTAAACGAAACCTATTGTATTGATAATCCCCCGTGATTCCATTGAAGATTTGAATGAAGGCTTGGCTAGGATCAGCTGAGGAATAACCAGGAATAATTGCTATGGCTATTTCTCTATTCTTATCCACAAGTTTATAATACCAACCTTCAAATTTGGAAGAACCTATTCCATGGCAAATTTCGGGCTTCCAAATACTTCTCAATTGAATGACACCAATTCCAAAAAATTATAGGACCTTTAAAGTGAATATTACATATATTTAAATAAAAGGATGGCATTTTAAGACCCCCAAACTGTTGTTCTTAATCGATTCCTTGATGAAATCAGAATCTACCATTCAAGATCCATTTTAATGACTCAAAATCGAATCTTACTAGGAATTATACCTTAAATTTGTACAAAAATAGTGAGTGATGTGAGTTGATGATCATCAAAAATAAGAGTATTGTTAATCATCCATAACCCACGAAATTATCTTCTTTTTTCGAAGAATGGTGCTAGAATCACTGGGATTAATTCTATAATAGAATGAATAAAAAAGGAGCCTGAAGTAAGGGTCCTTATTTTTATTCTTATAGTAATGCTCGTTTTGCCTCTTTAAGGATATTATCAAGATTTTCCTCTAGATTAGGATCCAATTCATCTACCTCATGGTTCGCAAGAATTTCCTTAGCTTTTTGTTCAGCCATACTAACTAAATCAGGAGCACCTGCAGCTTTCCATGTACTGTAAGAATTTCGGCTTGGAAGTTCAGATAATTGCCATTCTTCCCTTATAATTTGGCTTGTCTTGGGATGAAAAAGAAAAGTTTTGCCAATACCTACATCTTCAATCATCTCTACTCCTAAATGGAAATCGTCCACTATAATTCCTTGAAAACCTCGTCTAAGATGAGCAATGATTTCATCATCAATGACAATTTGTGCAGGGGAAGATATTAACCCACTACCGAGGCCTCCAACTCCTGAAATCATATCTGCGCCAGCAGCTAACGACATCGTCCAGATATAACATTTTTCATAGGCTACTTGTGGATTAATACAATGGGAATCACTAACTCCCCAGCCTGCATTAACTATAAGGCCGTATTTTTCCTTACATAATTGGGTAGCTGCTGCTTGGAGCAATCCAACCTCTGGAGGCCCTGAATTGAAAATTCCAAAACGTGGATTCGAAAGACTTGGCCGTACAAACACAAATTGAGATAATCCAGGCTTTTTTAATTGTCCCATAATAAGACCCATTAATATTTCTGCTACGAACAAAGTTAATGTCCCTGCTAGAGAAGCAGGAGCTGTCGATCCCGCCTGGGGCATCGAACCGACATCACAAGATGATCCAAGCTCAATTCCCTGCCAATAGGCGTCTAATTGGTCAAAAGGAAATTGTAATGGGCTTGTAGCAGTAACTCCAACACCCAAGCTATATTCTGATATATCACGATCGCCAAGGACTGCTATGAGCATCCGCATGACAAAAGGAAAACCTTGCTTCAAAGCGATCCCTGCTGGATCTATTGGTTTAATTGTATTCTCTATCAGTGTTTTTGTTATTATTACACTTTGTAATGTAGGAGGAACATCATAAGGAACAACAGGATCGATTACTCCATCAACATTGGGGAGAAAATCACATATTCGTGTGAGTTCTATAAGATCAGATAAACGGGCTTCTCGGTGAATTCTTGAATCTAAATCAATGATATGTGTCATTCCTTCTGGTGTATGAGTTTTAGCCACACCCTGGCCAATAATCCAATCTTTCTGGGGATCTCTAGCTGCATATTTAATGGAGTGACCACAGGATTCAAGTGAGGAATTAACAATGTTTTCATCAGCTATAAAAACCCTTGAAGTTTCGAAATCAACTTTTAGACCGTTTTTCGCTAAGAGATCCAACCATTTCTTATCTTGAATCTCACATCCAACGGTTTTTAATACATTTAACGCAGCTGCATGAATTGAATCTTGTTCTTGTTTTGTTAAAATTGATAATTTTAGCATAAATATTCCAAGAATCTGTGGCATTTTAAAAATTTTTGTTAGGTTAGGTTTTTCTCCAAACTTAGGTAGTTCTTAACTGACCAACTCCCAGAAGAGTCACTTATAGGAATTATTCATAAATTGTTAATTTTATGGGGATTCCTTTCAAGAGAAAATGATAAATGACATTTCAACATCTTTCCTTCTACATTAGAATAGCTATTTAGACCCTCCAGAAAGATGTCAACCAACCCCTTTTAACGATGGATTACCTTTCATAAAGTTGCTAAGGAAATTCTTACCATCTTTTGGAGTAAAAAAACCTAAAGCTGATTAAAGTTTCTAGTTTAATTTAATTTTCATCCATCCTTGGAAGAACATGGAATTCTAAGACATAAGATATAATTAGTGGTACTAATCCAATAAAAATAGTTGAAATAAGTCCTGTTTTAAAAATATATAGAACAACGTTTAAGGGTACAATCATCCAGAATAAGAGAATATAAAATTTGACTTTAGGTTTTTCAAATGAATAATAGAGTAACATTCTCCGAATAATAGTTGAAATAGCAAAAAACCCTAGAAAATATAGGATAATCCCAAGTATTAGAGCCAAAGGAGCTGAAATGAGTCCAGCTTCAATCAACTCGGTCATGTCTCCTGGCCCTCTTGTTAAAGCATTTCCAATAATAATTGTTGTATCATTACTATGACTCCAGAAAGATAGCCATACCATAGGAATAGAAAATTTCCATCTAAATTGTTTTAGTAATAAAATAATCTGTAACAGAAAGGATAGGGTGAGATCTACTACCATTCCCCCTGAAACAGCTAGCAGATATTGTTCATCAGTAAGGTTATTTTGATCCAAAGTTATATGAGAGGTATCTAGAGGAGAGATCAAACTAATATGGACACCTTCTATTCTTCCCCCAAACAAGACTGTTATTAATCCATGACCTATCACTTCATGAATTATTTCTGATAATATTCTCAGTAGGTAGCATGTGAAAATTATATAAAGAAAACGGAGAATTCTTGTTCTGTTCTTTGTTAGAAAATTACTTGAACTCTGGGGGAAAATAAGACGTCACCTTCAAGAAAAGAATTAATCCAGACTGAGCTAATATCCTGATGCTTATTTCAAATCTTAAATATCCTTGCTTTTCGGCATAATACTTTTTACAGGGGAACCAAAAAAAAAATGCATCTATGACACTTTATTACTAATGAATCATCATTTAAGATTGAGAATTTGGGAAACCCAATAATCTTTTCTTGAAAACAGGTGGATGCTCATTTATTAGATTCAATAGAATTCCAAATAAGGAAACTTTCGATTAACCTTATTCCGAGTCTCAGAAGTGCCTCACCTTGTTGATAGATTTCTATCTTGAGTATTCATTGCAGTAACCTATATCTTTTTTATACTTCTATGGGCTACATTTTGCTGTACTATGAAATTAATCTCACCAGCTGTGTGTTTAACTATAATTACTTGAGCACTAGAACGACAAGTGAAGACCATGAAAAGAAATGTAATTTTTATTCCTATAGTATTATTGTCTCTATTATTATCATTTTTTGTTGTAGCTCTCTTCCTAATGACTGAAATCGACCGTAAGTCTACTCCAGTCACCGATTTTAAAGAACATATTATACAAAATGGATTAGATGGTCCTCTCTATGTATCAGCAATAGATTTAGATCAGGACACTGATAATGACATTTTAGCAACAATCTTTCATGGGAATAAAGTTGTGTGGTATGAGAACAGAGGAAATAAAAGTTTTCAAGAACATGTTATTGATAATGATTGTAAAGAAGCATCTTCAGTTCAGGGAGCCGATCTTGATAATGATGGTGACCTAGATATTATTGCCTCCTCTGCAGTAGAAGGCATTTTTTATTACGAAAACCTTGGAAACAATTATTTTGAACGGTTTTTAGTCAATGAATCCCTAAATGATTGTTTTATTATCATTCCTGTCGATGTGAACAATGATACCCGTATTGACATCGTTGGTGCTCAACGAATGAGTATTACTGCCTTATGGATCAATCATGGCAATTTTTTATTTACGCGTCATACATTAACCGATAATCCGAATTTGGTTAGATATCTGTGTTCTGCAGACTTAGATAATGATGAAGATGCTGATATAGCAGTAATATCTGTTAGTGGGTATGTATTTTGGTTAGAAAATCAAGGTACTGTTAATTTCGTACAACGTAATATTAATTCAAGCTATTTCGGAGGGCATGGAATTTATGCCTGTGATTTTGATAATGATGATGATATGGATATAATTACATGTGCAATGGATAATAATGAAGTTAATTGGTTTGAAAACAATGGTAGTGGTAATTTTTCAAAAAAAGATATCGATACACAAACCCTAGAACCTGG
>JBHLKC010000111.1:0-10109 GCA_048887065.1 Candidatus Hodarchaeota archaeon | reverse complement strand
CTTCACTCCATCATTGCCATGGGAACAGGGGCGTGTCGTTTCTGTAGCAGAGCCCAACCTCTCGGTTGACAGCAATTGGGAATATTACAACTCCAATCAACTGTTCAGCAATCACGAATGGCCGGAATTTCCTCAGGTTTCATGAAGAAACCCGGAGTCAGACTTCTGCTTCGGCGCCCAGTATTAATAGGTTCCCTCACTTTTATAAGCTTTTTTCTCAGAGAGTTTTATAGTCAGATCATTTTACTAGAATATTAGGCCTCATTAGCATCCACTTGTGTTAACTACTAATAATTAGACGAAACACAATTCATATCATATCTAACTAGTGCCAATCAGAACGTACGAATCAGTCTTAAACGGAGTAATCATTAAAAATGCGAATCGTGGTGTTAGATACCGATAAATGCAAGCCCAAAAAGTGTGTAAAAGAATGCCGTGGATCATGCCCAGTAGTTAGATCAGGTACAGAAATGTTCGAATTTGAAACCCCTGTTTCTCAACCAATAATTCATGAGCAATTTTGCACGGGATGTGGTATTTGTCCGCGGATTTGTCGCTTCCATGCTCTTACAATAATCAATACTCCTGAAAGATTGGATGAAGAATTAACTCATAGATTTGGGAGGAATGGATTCTCCTTATTCAGATTACCTTTAATTAAACCAGGAAGAGTAAATGGATTAGTTGGACAGAACGGTACTGGGAAGAGTACAGCGTTAAAAATCCTATCTGGAGACATTATACCAAATTTTGGAGATCATGATGAAGAACCAAGTTGGAACCGTGTCCATGATTATTACAAAGGAACAGAACTGCAAAATTATTTTCAAAAAATGATAGATAGCGAAATTAAGTGTGTTCGAAAACCACAATACGTAGATAATATTCCACAGATCATTTCGGGGACTGTTCGGGAAACATTAGCTCGATTTGATGAAAGGAAAATCCTAGACACACTTAAAGAGGATTTAGCGCTTCAAAAGATTTGGGATCGCGATATTAACGTTTTATCAGGTGGAGAACTTCAAAAATTAGCTATTGCAGTTGCAATGGCCCGTGAGGCGGATTTTTATCTCTTCGATGAACCCTCTTCATTCCTTGATATAAACGAGCGTCTTAGGGTAGGAAAGGTAATTAGAAGTTTAATCCACTACAATAAGACCGTAGTTATTGTTGAACATGACTTAGCAGTTTTGGATTATCTTTCGGACTATGTAACAATGTTTTATGGGAGTCCATCTTCCTATGGAATTGTATCACATCCTTATACTGAAAAAGAGGGAATTAATGTCTTTCTTGATGGATTTATTCCCTCAGAAAACATGAGATTCCGAGATTACTCCATTTTAATACAAAAATCGTCAGTTCGTGAAAAGCAAATTACATCGGATAATTTGCTGACTTACGAAGATCTTTCGAAGGCATTTGAACAAGGTGAATTCTCATTAGATGTCCGTGGTGGGACAATTCATCAAAATGAGATTATTGGAATTCTGGGGCCTAATGGTATAGGTAAAACAACGTTCATCAAGATGTTAGCTGGATTGGAAACGCCAACAAAAGGAATAGTCCAACAGGTTCTTCTGGATAAAGATTCAAAATCAGAAGATGAAACGCAAGAAAAAGCTCTCAAAATCGCTTATAAACCTCAATATATTTCACTAAATATTGAAGAAACAGTAGAAAACTATCTATTAAATATTTCAGCAATTACTTCGACAGCACATTTTCAAAGTGAAATAATTCGTCCTTTTGGTTTGATTGACTTACTTGATCAACAGATTAAAAATTTGAGCGGAGGAGAATTGCAAAAAGTCGCAATAGTAAGTACATTGGCTAAAGAAGCGGATCTTTACCTATTTGATGAACCTTCAGCGTTCTTATCGATTGAAGACAGATTAATTGCAGCTAAGCTAATTCGGCGTGTAATTCAAAACCGAAATGCTGCTGCTTTTGTTGTAGAACATGATATTGTATTTCAAGATTATGCTAGTGATCGAATAATAGTATTTCTAGGGATTCCAGGGAATTATGGAAAAGCTTATCCACCATCCTCCGTTAGAATTGGAATGAATCGGTTTCTCGGGAATGTTGAAATTACTTTTCGACGTGATCCGAAATCTGGGCGTCCTCGAGTAAATAAATTAGATTCAAAGCTTGATCGACAACAGAAAAAGCAGGGGGAGTATTATTACGAGCATTAAAGAGTAATCTTTTCTTATATTGAGTGAGGAGTTAAGTAGAAAATCGTAATATAAGAAATGTTAGATAAGAATTTTGTTTTTTACAGCTTCTTATGATCATTATTGTCTGTTTTCAGCTTATCATTACCATTTTTGAAGAATAAACGATGAAAATTACATAAACAACATATTGGTGCTAATTATGGGTTATATTACGCTATTACCTCATCTACCTGTGGTATGGAATCTTCTAATGGGTGTTGTTGTTATGATGATCTATATTCAGGGAATTATTATGGTTATGGAAAAACTTGTTGACTCTGGAACACTATCCTCTGATTTATCAAGAAAAGTGATTCATATTGCTGCTGGTAGCTATATTTGGATCTGGTTCTTTATCGATACAACTGATAAGTTCTCTGCTATGTTTAACATAATTGTACCGTTTTTATTTTTTATAACATTTCTTTTCAAAGGTTTTAAGGCAACTTCTGATGATAAAGATGTGAAAACTATGACCCGAACAGGTGATCCAAAAGAATTACTCAAAGGACCACTTTATTTTACTATTATAATGATGTTAGCAGGCACCCTGTTCTTAGATACTTGGGTTGGTGTCTTTATGATGGCCATTGTAGGTTGGGGGGACGGAATAGCGCCTTATATTGGAAAGAAATATGGAGGGAAAACTTACAAAACCTTAGGACGTGAAAAAACAATCACTGGTTCTATTAGTGTTTTTTTATTTAGTGTTGCAGGATGTCTAGTATTTTACTTGTTATTAGGAGTAATAGGTGGATTAGTTGACCCTTTACTCCCTAATCCTGGAATTGATGTTATCCAAATGCTATTAGTAATAATTATCCTCGGAGTAGTAGCTATGTTTGTAGAAGCTGTTTCACCAGCAGATATTGACAATTTAATCCTACCTGCTTCAACAATTATTGTCATGTTCGTTTTGAACATTTTATTAGAAGGTACTTTCTTTAGTTTCTTCTTCTTGTGAATATAAATCTATTTTTCTATTTATTTCCTATTTTTTAATTAAAATTAAGCTATCTATCAAAATTACTCTTCCTTAAAAACAACCCGATATAACTGCTCATTTAATTAAATCATTCCAAGTAACTGGTAATTAGAGGGTAAACAATAGTTACATTCGCTTCTTTCTATGATTGAATATAATAGAATAGTATTTAATCCTTTTTTTTGGAATTCCAGATCTAATAGGCTAGTTGGAAGAACACAATTTATGACTTCCAGACCGAGTAATGCTAAAGAAGAGGTTTTTGAGGCCTTAAAAAGTTGTAAGCAAAGCATTTGGCCAATTATTGAAGAATATATCAAGCCAAAACCTGTTCCGTCTCTCTCCTCTCTTACCATGCCCGATATTGAAAAACGTTTTTGGGAGCAAGTCTCTGATTATCCTTTAAGAGGTGGTAAATATATACGATCCTCTTTAATTTTGCTAACCTGTGAAGCACTGGGAGGTTCTCGAGATGATGCAAAATATACTGCAGCAGCAATGGAATTATGTCAGAATTGGGCTCTAATTCATGATGATGTTGAAGATAATTCTAAGAAAAGGCGAGGAAAACCTGCTTTGCATCATGTATATTCGGTTGACCATGCAATTAATGCAGGAGACGGATTACATGTCATGATGTGGGGTATTTTGTCGCGTAACCTCGAGATTTTAAGTCCAGAAACATGCAGCCAAATTTGGCAAGAATTTTACAATATGGTCCTGAGAACCGTTGTTGGACAATCAGCTGAATTAACTTTACGAGATTCTGTTGATTTAACAGTAGAAGATATTTATTATATTATGGATGGTAAAACAGGGTATTATACCATTGGGGGACCAATGCGACTTGGGGCTATAATTGCTGGGTATTATCCAAATGACCCGCGTAATAATGATCTATTTAAAAAATTAAATGCCTTTGGAGTTAATTTGGGCCGCGCTTTTCAAATTACTGATGATTTACTTGATCTTACCACAGATTTTGAAGGACTGAAAGAAAAAGGGAATGATATCCAAGAAGGAAAACGTTCAATTCCTTTGGTAAGGTTATTTCAACAAGCTAAGAATACTGACCTTCAGAAAGTACATAAAGTTATGGGGAAAAAGCCAGGAACAAGAACTGAGGAAGAGATAGAGCTCATCCTTTCGCTGATGAAATATTATGGTATTTTTGAAGAGACTCGTAATTTAGCTCAAGAACTGGCCGAAAGAAGTCAAGAAATACTAAAAACCCTATCTTTTAACAAAGACTCTAGGAGAGTATTTGATCTATTAGTGGAATTTTTAGTGTCAAGAACATTTTAAGGAATTAGAGCCTAACCTTCATAATTTATCAAAATAGTCTGATTAATTCACCTATATCACAAAAGTATTGTATATGAGGGAATATTTTTCACGTGACTATTAAAAAGCCTAGAAATTCGCCTGAACTTAGCAATCGATCCTTTGTTACGATTTTTTATGCTAATCAATGCGATAGGAAAAAATGTACTGGTCTCAAAATATGGCGTTTTTTCAAGCAAAATCGTTTTAAGACCATTAAAAAGATGAGATTTGTAGAACAACTTCATCGAATCCCTAGATATTCTCTAATTTTAAACCCTTTAGCAACGAGGATTTTATCTGCTGATGATCTTCCGATATTTATTCGATCTGGTTTAACTGTTCTTGATTGTTCTTGGAATCATACGGAAGAGATATTTAGGAAAAGATTTCCGAACCTAAGGAGTCTACCACGATTGATCGCAGTAAATCCAACCAATTATGGAAAACAATCTAAATTATCTAGTGTCGAAGCGCTTGCAGCTGCATTTTACCTATTGGGTATAGAGGATACATCAAAAGAATTATTATCAATATTTAAATGGGGATCACACTTTCTAGAAATGAACTCAGAACTATTAGATGGTTATTTACATAGTAGTATACAAAAAGACTCCATATGAATATTATCAAAGCCATAAATTCAGTTTAAAGACTTTTTTATCCTTAGAACTCCACCTATTAAAGATAAAGAAAGAATTAAGTTCACTTCTGCATTCACCCTTAATAACCAAAAATCTCAGAATAATCTGCTTTAAACGGTGTAAATCCTCTATGACAGTGGAAAAACCTTTGAAAATAACTTTATTAGGTGTAAAACAGTCAAAAGCAGGGAAAAAATTTATTTTCATTGGAGAAACTGAGAACTGTTCCGATTGTCGCCTTCGAGGAGCATGTTTAAAGCTCGAAAAAAACCGGATCTATGAAGTAGCTGAAGTGAAAGACACCGTGCACGTTTGTAGTGTATTTGATGAGGGTGTTCGAACAGTAGAGATATTCGAAGCTTCCTATCAAGTTACAACAGGAGCGAAACTTGCAGTTGAAGGAGCTACAATCGCATTCACTCCTCGAGAATGCGATATTTTTGATTGCCCTCATTATCAACGCCACTGTTGTCCAACTTATCTCAATAATGGCGAAAAACTTCGGATTACTGAAATTTCTGATATTAAAATAAATTGTCAACAAGGTTATCAATTAAAATTAATTTCTGCTGACCGTACAAATAATGATATAGAATAAAGGTCATTTTGAGGAAGAACATTGACTATTTCGGAAAATGAATGGATTAAAATTGATTATACAGGTCGTTTGAAAGAGAACTCAAAAGTTTTTGACACAACCCTTGAAGATGTGGCGCGTACGGAAAATATTTTTGATGAGAAACAGATTTATCGTCCATTAATGTGCCGTGCGGGTGATGAGAAGTTTTTAATTCCAGGTCTTGCACGAAATCTTGTGGGACTCGAGATAAATTCTACTCAAACCTTTGAAATCCCAGCAGGTGAAGCATATGGAGAGAGAGACACTAAAAAAATTGAGATGGTTCCAACACGAAGACTTAGAAAAGCGAATCTTGAAGCAAGAGTTGGTAATAGAGTTCAACTGGCGGGCCGAAGTGGGACTATCATTGCTGTAGGAGGAGGGCGAACACGTATCGATTTTAATCACCCTCTAGCAGGTAAGGATCTAATTTTTGAAGTAACAGTAGTGGAACAGCTAGAAAATGAAGAAGAAATTCAGAAAGAAATTATTTCAAGGCGCCTGCCTGGGATAAATATGGATGAAGTAAAAATTGAAGTCATTGAAGACCCTAAATCCATATCTATATTCCTTCCTAATTACTTAATCTTTATGGAAGGACTAGCTATTGCTAAATATACTCTTGCGACAGAACTCCGAGATTTTCTAGATTTTAAAATTGTTAAGTTCATTGATCTGTTTGATTACCAAGAAAAAGCAGCTGATGACGAATCAGAAACTCAAGATGAAGAAAAAAAGGAAAAAGAGAAGAAAAAAACTGAGAAGAAGAAGTCTAGGAAGAAAAAGTAGTTGTTAGAGTAGCGGTCTTGATTTCCTTAAAGAATTAACTTTCTTTAGGTTTTAGCTTTCATTTTTGGTTCGTACTTTTTAGTCCATTTGAATTTCCGAGGATCGCGTTTAAAGTCTAATAGAGAACGACGACACTTACGGCTACAAAAGCGGACGAGTTGGCCGTTTCTGCGTACAAAAGATATACCTGTTCCAGGTTCTATTGGTCTAGCGCAAAATGCACAATCAAAAATGCGTACCATGGCTTTTCACTTCGCTATTCGTACTTAGGGGCGCTTTAAATTCCTCGCTTCACGTTCAGTTTCTCGAAGAAGTAATATGTCACTCTTTCTTACAGGTCCTTTCACATTGCGCACAATAATCCGACCACGATCTCTTCCTTCTAGTACACGAACACGAACCTGAGTGATCTCACCTGTAACACCAGTTCGTCCTATTATCTGTAAAACCTCTGCTGGAATTGAAATTTCTTCCTCACTCATTTAACTAGCTCCTTAAATTCCTGCAAGTTCAATAATTCTCGCGGCTAGATTATCGATCTTTGCTTTTACCTCGCCTTCTTTAGTTATTGAACAGCTCGCAGTTTTTACCCCAAGATTACATGCGTTACCTAGTACTTCTTTATTAGAAACGTATAGATAAGGGATTTTTTTGTCTTTACAGAGTAAGGGAAGGTGTGCTACTATTTCAGGGGGATCCACATCTAACGCAATGAACACTAATTTAGCTTCACCACGTTCAATACTTTTAGTCGTTTCGTTCGTACCTTTTCGAATATTTGCAGGATCACTGCTAACATTCTCTAAAATTGCTAAAGCATCATTTTCCAGCCCTTCAGGCTGCTCATAGTTGACATAAAATGGTTTACTCATAACACAACGACCTCCAGGGTCTTATTACAAGTTGAATAATCATACCCAATCCTTGGTCAGGCAATTCGATCGCTCTAAACTTACAAATATATGTATTATGTCTTCAGACTAATTAATCTTCTAACTCAATCATTTCCTTTTCTTAGATAATATTCATTAGGATCAATACCAAAGGTCTTCATAATCTCTGCTGTTTTCCCCGTTATAATGAGTGGGGCTTTTTTCAATTCATTAAGATTACGAGAGCTAGTGAGAAAACAAGCTAATCGAATTTGATATTCAATTTCCCGAATGAATCTCACTACTGCCTCACTAGAATGTTCTTGAGTTACGAAAAGGAATGGGATAGCCATTCCCCCTGCATCTGCTCCCAGAGCAATTAATTTCGCGATTTCCAAACCAGTTCTAACTCCTCCAGAACCAATAATGACTCCTTTGAAATTATGTACTGCAAGAGCAGTGCTAATAGCAGTTGGAATGCCCCAATCCCAAAATACTTCACCTGCTTTCTTATGTTTGGAAGAAAGAGTACGAAGTGACTCGACTCCAGCCCATGATGTACCACCAACTCCTTGAATGTCAATGGCTTTAAATCCAATTTTATTTAACATAACCATATCTTTTGGACTAAACCCAGATCCAACCTCTTTGGCAATAACGGGTAGCTGAACCTTACTAATCAACGATGTTGCATTCTCATGTAAATTTGTTAATTTCGTGTCACCTTCAGGTTGAATTGCTTCTTGAAGAGGATTAAAGTGCATGGCAATTGCATCAGCCTCGATCATATCAATGATTTTTTGAAATTGATCATAAGAAAGGCCTTGGGCAATCTGACCTGCTCCAATGTTTCCAATAATTAGTGAGTCTGGCGCATTTTTTCTAACTACATTAAATGATTCTCTTACGTCGTCTTTTTCAAGTGCTGCTCTCTGGCTCCCGACTCCCATTCCAATCTTTGTTAGTTGAGCTGCTTCAGATAGAAAATGATTCAATTTATGTGCAAATGTATGACCACCTGTCATCCCTGATATAATTAAAGGAATATTAAGTTTTTTCTTAAATATCTCAACAGAAATGTCAATATCTTCAAGATTCAAGCTAGTTGTTGCGCGATGTACAAAAGAAATATCCTCAAGTCCAGTAGTAATATTTCGAGCCTGTACATCATGTTCCAGACAAATCTGTAGATGGGCTAATTTTCTATCGGACGTTACATCGCCATTTTTCTCGTATTTTTCAATTGGTAATCCAAATTCTGTTTCCATTTAATTTTCCCGCTTTTAATAATATTAAATTTAAACTATTTTGAAAATCAATGTTGAGTAACAGAGAATTTAATGTTCGTCATCGCTCCAGCGGTGGTACTTCTCATTTGGTATGTTTAAGCAGTCTAAAACTTTTCCAGTTATGAAGTCATACAAATCCTGAATTTCCTGAGGTTTATGATAAAAACCAGGACTTAATGGGAGTATAATGGCTCCGTATGAAGCTAATTTTGATAAGTTGTTTAAGCAAGGAGCACTCAGTGGAGTCTCACGTATTCCGATTAACAATAATCGTCGCATTTTAAGCATAATATCTGCTGCTCGTGAAATGAGATCTCCAGTATTAGCAGTTGCTATATTACTGACTGTTTTTACTGTTGCAGGTATGATTACCATCCCATCTATCAATGTAGAACTACTAGAAAGAGGAGATTTCATATCTTTCCAATCATATAGACGAAAAGCGAATTTTCTAATTTCTGTTTCATCAGTTTCAGCTTCTTCCTGAAGAACATACCGCGCCCATTCGCTTAAAATGACATGGGTTTCAATTTTATTTTCTGCTAAAGCTTTAATGACTTCGATCCCGTATTGTATTCCAGAAGCACCGCTTAAAGCTACTATTAATCGCTTTATTTCCAAGAAATTTCACTTCACATGAATATTGAACATTTTATAGCAATTTTTGTTAAAAAATGCATATTACGAATATTATCACGCCAAAATTTTATTACTTCACTCAATTTTTCACATGAATTTATATTTAGTACCATTTTCTGGGGTGAGTTATCATGAAAAAAACAGCTATTGCTAATTCCAACATTGCACTAGTAAAGTATTGGGGGAAAAGAAATGACGAATTGATATTACCTTACAATTCAAGTATTTCTATGACCTTAGATAAGCTTTACACAATAACCACTGTTGAGTTCTCCGAAAAGTATGATAATTTTCAAGTTATTATTAATGATAAAGAAGCCACAGATAATGAATATTATCGAATAGTAAATCATTTGAATCTTATTAGACAACAAGCTAATATTTCCAGTTTTGCGAAAGTAATAAGCACTAGTAATTTTCCTAAAAAAGCAGGTTTAGCTAGTTCTGCTTCAGGATTTGCTGCATTAACTTTGGCTGGTTCTGAAGCTTTAGGACTCACCTTAAGCAATAAAGAGCTAAGTATCTTAGCACGACGAGGTAGTGGGAGTGCAGCTAGGAGTATCTTGGGTGGATTCGTGAAGTGGATGAAAGGAAGCGCATCAGATGGTTCAGATAGTTTTGCAGTACCATTGGTGGGAAAAAATCATTGGCCTGAAATATCTATGATTGTTACAGTTGTTTCATCAAAAGAGAAGAAGATTTCTTCACGTGCTGGAATGAA
>JBHLKC010000110.1:0-10111 GCA_048887065.1 Candidatus Hodarchaeota archaeon | reverse complement strand
CAAACGTAAAAGGATACACATAATGCATGGGTATTACATATTTCAAGTTTGACGAGATATTTAGCGACTCCGTTGCCTCAGCTGCTTCTTCTGCGGTCATCATAGCGGCATTGTTTGCTCCATCAATTGCCATCAACGCAATATCACAGTTATATTGTTGCATCTCTGGGATATGATCGGTATCCCCTGTATGGTAGACTCGTACATTACCAAAATCAATAATCACTCCCGTCCAGTTAGCCCAAGGCGGATGCCATAACTGTTCTGGTTGAAAGGGGTTGTATTTATCAATATTATAAGCTGGTACAAATTCCAAGCTGATTCCATATTTCTCAATGATTTCCCATGGATCAGGATAATATATTTCCTTCAAAGGTAGTTCTTCTAATACTGTTACTGTGGTTCCAAATCCGTCCACATGTGTTGGACGTGGGGTATACAGAATGGAACGTGTAGGATCAGCTACTCTCCTCACATCTGCTGGAGAAAGGTGGTCTATGTGATCGTGAGTACCTATTACTATATCAGCTTGTTCCGCTTCATTTCCCATTGCATATGGATCTATGTAGATTACTATTTCAGATGTCTTTAGTTTAAATGCTGCTTGCCCGTACCACGTGATATTGACTCCTTTATAATAAAGAAACTTTTCCTCGACAATTATTAGTGATCTATCTTCCTTATTTACATTCGATCCCGAAAATATTATTGTTCCCAGTACTACACTGATCAGTACTGCAAGAGTTATTCCTGTAGCGATTGATTTGTTAATTTTAATAACTTCCTTCGATTTAAAGTCTTTTAGATTGTGTAAGATTTATATATTTCCATTATTTGGAACGATATGCTTTCTTGGAAATATATTTATAACATTGATGGAAGATGTAGAAATAGTGTGCGTAATTTTCATAGCATTTGAAGGGAATCTATTAGGATAATTCTTTTGTCACGACAAATTCTTCGTCTAATGAATCAACTACGTAAAATCCCATCATGTTTATGTTATTTCATTATGTAAATCCCTTATAATCATTACCAATAGCTGTCTCGTACCAGTTTTGTATACCAGATACCACACATCGTGATCCTAGTAGCTTAAGAGTTTCCCATGGTTATATTCTTGAAAATATGGGTACAACTACAGGTTTTGTAAACGTTGGAAGAATAGAATTAGCTAGGAGGTTGAAATGAGAAAATCTAATTACATTTGCAGGAATTCCCATAATTCTAAAGTTACTACGTTCAAGATTTAGAGTCATCTACCTCCAAATAAATCTTATTCAGGTTTAGTTACCCATCAATATTCTTAGTTAGCTTCATATTTATTTAACCAAATCTCCATTTCATTAGGTGACTGCGGATATTTTCAACCAAAATAAAGGAAAAAAAGTTCGTGCTTTTGCTATTTTTCCTTTTTCTTTTAAATCCCAATTTTGTTGCTAATAGGGACATAGTATCTGTCCAAGGTAGTAATCTAAAGAGTTACAAAGATATCACTGTAACAGAAGCTTTAAATCTAATTGAGAACACAACCACGTTATTTATTTTAGACGTTAGGACAGTAGATGAATACTTAGCTGGTCACATCAATAATTCAATTTTAATTCCACATGATGAAATTGAGTCAAGACAGAATGAACTCCCACCGAATAAATCGCGTCCGATTCTTGTCTATTGTAGAACAGGGGGCCGATCTGCAACAGCTTCTAATACATTAGTTACCTTAAATTATACTTCAGTCTATAATATGCTAGGAGGATATACTGCTTGGGTTGAGGCCATTAATACGTTAAAAGCTGAACCTCCTTTTGTGATAACTCCTGAAATTTTCTTTTTTCTTTTTATACCAGTTCTTCTTCTTACTATTTTAGCTGTGGTGATTATAATTCTAAAAAGATCATGATCTGGGTAATCCTCAGACCTAATTATTTTTCATCAAATGGTCCAATCTAGTTTGCACTAAAAAAGATTTTAAACTGTTTCAAGCCTTGAGGGCTTTGAGATTAACGATCTGGGTTTTTATATAGTTGAGGCGATTATTTGGATTACAAAGGCCTATATGAATTATGGATGAAGGAAAGGGCCAGTTCTTCACTTTGTAAAATACCCGCTGATTTCTATATTTCCATGGATGGCAAATTAACGAAACTTCTTAGAAACTCTCAAAATCTAGAATGGGTAGAGATTGCTAATTGCATTCTTGATAGAATGGAATATCTAAGAAAGGATCTAGCCCAGATAAGATTATCCAAAATCCTGAATTCGATAATTACAAATACTACACTTGACGAAACGGTTCTTACATGGGGTGAATTAAGGTTAATTAAAAACTTAAGTCAATCTATTGAAACGCTTGGCATTGAGGATCAAAAAAACTTAGATACTCAAATTAATTCCCCAGAAATTGATCTTACTGAAGATTTGAACGACCAAGCGTCGACCTCTCAGATAAATTTAGTGATACGGATGCTTGATGAGGTCGAGGCTTTCGTGGGGTTAGATAATAAACAATATGGCCCCTTTGCAACTTATGATATAGCTAATTTACCCATAGAAAACGCAAAAGCTCTAATTTCCAGAGGAAAGGCAAGAGCGATCGAAGTTAACATTGATATGTTTATATCAGGTGAAAAATAATGAGAAACAAGTATATTCCCCAACCTCGTAGCCATTTTCTGAAAGTATCCTGTGAGTGTGGCAATGTCCAGGAGATATTCAGTCATGCTTCGAGCACTATTGAGTGTCGTGTATGTAAAAAGATACTAGCAAAACCAAGATCTGGAAAAGTAATATTATATGGTGAAGTAATCGAAGTTTTAGATTGAGGAAGGCGATAAAAGATGGAAAACAACTTTCCTGCGGTAGATGAACTTGTTATTGGTACCTGTACCAAGTTGACACCACATGGGGCGTATTTTGAGATTTTTGATTATGAAAAACTCGGGCCAGAGGCTGGATTTGTCCATATATCTGAACTGAGTAGAACTTGGGTTCGTAATATTCGTAGTCATATACGTGAAGGGCAAAGGGCTGTGGTAAAAATACTTCGTATCGATACAGGTAGAGGGGAAATCGATATGTCCATTCGTCGAGTGTCTGAACCTCAAAGGAGGCAGAAACTTAATGAGTTCAAGCAAGAAAATCGCGCACGAGGAATAATTGCGGTAGCCTGCGAAAAAGTAGGTGAATCTGTTGAGGCAATTGAGAAAATCCTCTTAGGGAAGTTTGGATCTATTTACGATGGTTTAATTAGAGCCAGAGAAGAGAAAGTTGATATGTTAACAAAACTTGGTATTCCCAAAGCTGCAGCTCAAGAAATTCATCAATTAGCAGTAAAAGAGCTTGAACCTCCAATGGTTCAGTTATCGGGTCTAATGTCAATAACATGTTACGAATCTAATGGCTCAGATATAATAGCTAAATTCTTTCAAGGATACAATAAAGGCTTTGAAAAGAAACACAAAGGCTCAAAAATCAACATTCAAGTCATCTCTCCACCAGATTATCGTTGTGTGATTGAAGGTGTGGATTGGAGGACTGCAGAAGGAATTTGGAAAGACGTTCAAGATGAAGTAAATAGTTATTTCAAACCTTATGATGCTGAGTACTCATTTGAACGAAAATAAGATGATTTATTCATCTGGGATAAGAATGCGCCTTTTAAAAAAATGTAAATGCAGTTACACTATAGATCAGTCTAGAAAAATCTGCGATAAATGTGGTTATGAATTTTATAGAGCTCATCCTCCAAAATTTTCACTCCATGACAAATACGCTGATTATCGTCGAAAAATGAAAGAAATCGCAAAGCAAAGAGGATTGTAATGACCGAACAATCATCGTATATTATCCGAAAATTTGAATTAAAAGATCTGGATCAGGTTGTAGATATTAATAGACTGAGTCTACCTGAAAACTATCCAGAAAGGTTTTTTCGGACTGTTTACTCAGAATTACCTTCTGCATTCTTAGTATGTGAATTGAACGGAAAAGTAATAGGATATACAATGGCTCGAATTGAGACTGGGCTAAGCCATTTTTCAATTTTTCATAGAGCTAAAAAAGGTCATACAGTCAGTATTGCGATAATACCAGAATATCGAAGAAAAGGAATTGCAAAACGATTATTAAAAGAATCTATTAACGCGATGATTGAGCAAGGAGCGAATGAGCTCTTTCTAGAAGTAAGAGTATCAAACGAGGCTGCAGTAAACCTATATCAATCATTAGGATATAAAATATTAAAAGAAATTAGACATTATTACCGAGACTTTGAGGGAGCCTATTTAATGGCTCAAAAAGTGCCTAAGAAAGCTTAAATATAAAAAATTCGGCACTAATTACCACTAAATAGAGAAAAATTATCATTCAAGCTTTTTACAAATCAAACATTTCTTTCGAATAAAACCAGTTTTTCAAATAGTATTGGTAATGTTGGAAACAATATGACAAGTTGAAACAAGTATAATAGTAATCTATTAAGTCCAAGGCTTAATCCAATCTCTACATTAATTCTAAACAAAAGAGTATATGCCCTAACTGGGGAGGAAATCAATGTTTGCTTTCTAGAAAACGCCCTCACGTAAAGCTTTAAAAAGAAAGGAAAAGATACTTATGCAAACGAAACTAGAGGATATGTAAATTTACACTCTATCTAGCTATGGTGGCTGTACACTTGAAAGAATACTTCAAAAAGGCTAGTACTGCTTTGACACAGTTGAATAATAGTGTTTCTATTAATGCTCGGAGTGCTGTAGATATTACTCTAAAAATCTATACAAAATTTGAAGAGATTCGTTATGCTAGTGAAACAATTCCGAATTTTATCCTACATCCAGATCAATCTAAATCTGATTTAAAATCGAGTGGTGAAATAAGAGTTGCTCAACTGCTAGCATCTATTCTCTGCGAGCGAATTACTGATCAATCAAAACGGTTAACAGAGGACCTCGAATTTGGAGAAGAAGGAGTAAATGTCAAAGAGGAACTCCGGGAAATCCATGAACATATTAACCAATTAAATGAGGTTATCCAAGTTCAACAGAAATTGGCTGATGGGGCCCCTGTTTCGACTGAAGGAATTAAGGATTTAAGAAAAAAATATGATACCAGAATACAACAATTAGAACAAGAGCTTCTCCGTAAAGAAGGTCGTGCGTTAACAGTAACCGCTTTAGATGCAACAAAAAAACCAAAATTATTTGGAAAAGGAAAATTTAGGGAACAATTAGCTGATTTAATTCTGGAATATGGCAAAAATCTCCGTGCTAGTTCTGGAGGCTATATTTCTCTTGCCCACCTTTATACAGCCTTGAAGAATCAAATTCCTGATGTCGAGTTTTCTCCTAAGGATTTGGAAAGCGCCTGCAATCATCTTAAAAAGCAATCACTTATTGAAGGTGTTTCAAAAAGATCAGGAATCAAGATAGTTGAATTCGTTCCAGTCACCTTAGGAACTGATGCAAAAAAAGTCTTTGATCTTGCTGTAAATAAAGGCTATGTTACTTTAGAAGAAGTAGTGATCAATACAAAGTGGGATCAACAACGAATTATGAGAGTTTTAGAAAGTTTGATTAAACAGAATATTGCTAGGAAAGTGTCATCATTAGACTCTGGAGATCAATATTACTTTCCAGGATTGTATGGTGATAATGATTGGTAGGTGATCGATAAATGGCAGAAGTAGAGAAATTCGGTGGATTATTTAGACGAATCGGGGATACTGTTCACATTGGAACAAAACGATTTAAAGGTAAGACAATTCTAAGTTCTAATTTCAGTAAAGAGACCGAGGATTCATTAATATTCAGAGTAAAATCAGATGATCATGATAGTTTCCGTAAAGATGATGGATTTATAGTAAAAGATCTTGAAAATGCAATATTGTTACAGTCGGGAGTCCTAGTTGGTGTTGCAGGAAGTGGGATTTATGAACTTGATAAAGCAGCTAAACGTCCTGGGAGCGAAATTATTTGGGTTACTAAGCGTGAATTCTTAATTAAATGGGGAACACCAGGTATATATACCTCTGATAACATTTTAATGGGTTGTTATGGAATTTCTCGAATGAGAGTTGTCAATCCACGTAATTTTATTATGAATGTAGTTTCACATAAACACTATTACTCTGGAACAGAGTTAAAGAATTGGGTAAAACAGACCATAATCGCTGCTGTAAAACATGTAATGTCTCGTTATACAGTTCCAGAGTTATTAAAGGAACGACGGAGTTTGGAAATCCAAACTCGCTCAGAATTAGGTCCTGAAACATCCCGCTGGGGATTGGAACTAGTTGGACTGGATATTGGAGGATTTAATGTACCAGATGACTATGAAGCACTCTTGTCCTATGAAATTGAAAAACAGGTCTTAGAACAACAACAGCAATTGGCAAAAGAGCGGAAAAAAGTAAATGATATTGCTGAAAATGTAAAGAAATACGAACTAATGTTAGAACAGGCTGATGAAATGCTTCTTAGTGGTAAACTCTCTGAGGAGAAATATAAGGAACTAACTGATAAATATTCAAAGAAATTGGCTCAATATAAAGCTCAAATGTAAATAGTTTCAATAAGATACTTCTATTCTCAACTATTTTCAATTAAATTATCGCCACAACTAGGGCAAAAAGTCATTCCTACAGCATTCATTTCACTAAAACAGTTTGTACAGACTTTTTCTCCACAGTTAATACAGAAATAATTCTCTGTTTCGATGAAAGAATTCTCGCATATAATGCAAATGAATTCAATTCTTTTGGTAGATAACTGTAATGTCATTTTTCGTATGTTAATCTTTCCTTGAATTATACCATGCAGGATATTGTGTTCTAAATAGGCTACTGCTTCAGCATCAGATTTATTTAACAAGGAGAAGACTTGCTTGAGTGGAATTTCAGATTTATGTGTTTCTTGAAGGAATTTTAATAATTCCGGATCCAAATTTAGTTGTTCAGACGCTTCAATAGTCTCTTCGATCCACCCTGATTTTAGAGGACCCTTTTTACAAAAATAACATTCTTCTGTACTCAGTAAATTGGATGAATGCGTGTAATTTACCTTACAATGAGGACAATAACGGGGAAGATCGATAATGAATGCAGAAATATTACCACAAAAAGGACACTCATGTTTACTTCCTGTAGAACGACAATTCGAGCATATAACGCGTTTACAGTTTTGACATTCAAAATAAAGATGAGGATCTGCGTAGGATGAAGTGTCTACTTGGCAAAATATATTGAAATGCTCAACACCTCGAACCAGAAATGGGTCAGCTGTTTCTCCAGCAATGAGTTTAAATCCCAAGGTTTTTCCTAATTTAAATATTAGATCTAGGAGTTGATAGGAGTTCAGATTTAAACCAGTGGCTATCCACTCAATATTTAAACCAGTGTTCAACCAATCTCGCAGTGAAGGAGCATCAAAATCTTCATTTTTTATTTTTCTTTCTAAATTTGGATTGAGTGTCCTTAAGAGATTTAGAAGATCACGACGATCTATATCGAGACGTTGCTGCCAAAACGAAATAGGAATACTCTGGTAGACAAAAATATCCTTTAAAACTTGATCTACGATGTCTATTGTCGGGTATAAATATTGGAAGTCTTTGGAAAATACAAAGCTAATTTCATTTCGGTTTTTTTCAAGGACCTCTAGACATTTTTCTTCTGGTAATCTGGTTAAATTACTGATATTATTAAGTGCTACTTCAGATTCTAATAAAAAAGTCGTATTTATATATCGAGACAAATATTTCATATTTTTTGGCCAGTTTAAGGGAGTAGAAAAATCTAAATTAGTAAAATTATAAAGACGTTGTTTTAGAGGATCAATATAACCAGTAAAGTAACCCTCTTGTGCCATAAGGTCTAAAATAGCTTCAAGGTGATCTTCACTCCAATAAAGCTCGTTTAGAAGGTATTTTAAATCAAGAGCTGGTGAAGTACCTAGCAATTTTTTTATTTCAGCAAACGATCCTTGAGGAGTGAAGAATTTTCGACGAATTAGATCCCAGAAACCATCTACTTGTTGAATAGATTGAAGAACCTGATGTTCAAGTACCTCCCCTGGTAAATTTGTTTCGTCTATCAAGTCACAAATATCTACTACACCATTTATTTTTAGCTGCCTAGAAATTGATTGTAGAACAAATCTGTTTGGAATATAAAACTGATCGTCAGGGCTCACAAACCCATCCAGCTCTTTTGATCCAATTTTTTTACGTAAGAAGGATGCAATTACTTTAGGATATTCTGATGGCCTAAAATCTTGTAGAGATAAGGGAAATTCTGTTGATTGAGCTTTTAATAACCATTGGTTTTCCTTTCTCTTAAACAATTTGCTTACCTTTTTCTCCTACTGATAGCTTTTTTTATTTAAATTAAACTAATTTCTTTAAATATTGCCATATTAAAATTGACCTTGGTATTTCCCTCTACACTTTAGACGAAATAACAAGTAGATTAGTATAGTATTAACATTTTATATACTTTCGGATAACAGGGAATATTGAAAAAATCATTAAATTAAAAAATTAAATTTGACTAAAGGAGCAGTGCCAAGCGCAAAATGAAGCAAAGAGGTTATTCATGCAGTAATTGTGGTTACATACCACAGGTTACTCCTTCTGGCATTTGGTACTGTCCAAAATGTGGTAAAAAGTCGTCTGTAACTAAAAGACCCTCACGAACTGTAAAAAAATATTATTCTAGGCCTAAACCTGTTCAAATCTCCCGAGATCAAGTAGCAAGCCAAATTTATCAAAAATTAACTTACTCAAAATCTGAAGATATAGGATATAAAGATCAATATTTAAATCCATCAATTCAGCCCATTGAACCCAAAAAAAGAGATAAAGTGCGTCTATTTTTTAAAAAAAGTAATTAATTAAATAAAGAGCATTTTTAAGTTTTAAACTTAATCTTAAGACGGATTTCTTCGTCATCAGTTAATGAACTAAGTGTGATCCGATCACCATCCGATAGAAGGTCTTTGATCCTTATATCTTCAGGGAGTAATGAGTTATCTCTAAAGCCAGCATACTGTTTTTGAGATTTTTGCCCAATAGTATCTAAGATAATCTTGAATGGAGATTTTTGATCCACCCTTAACACCTGTACTGGGTCTGAAGGTACACCTGCTTGACCACAGACTAAACAATCTGGGTCACGAACTAGGTCAAATGTATTAATAGTACCTGTTAAAGCAGAATAAATAGTAAAAGGAGAAATACGGAACCTCTTGGCGTTAATCAGTTTGTTTATTGTTTTTTGGTCGTTTTTCTTCATAATTGATTTTTTTTCAAGAAATAAAGTTTTTACAATTTCTTGAGACTGAATCCCACTAATGACTGCATTAACTGTAATTAAGCTTGGTACATGAAATAGAATTAATTGTAATAGTTCTTTTTCTTCAAAATGACCAAATTTATATTTTGCAGCAAATTCATTAGCCATCTTCCTTAAATCTTGGATATCTTCATAGGAAGAATCTATAGGCGCTCTTTTATGAATTTTATTAAATTCATATAATGCCTTCCAAGCACAATGTTCTTTTGTACGGGGGATTCCTACTAAGGTACAAGGAGCTGTTAAAACTTTCGTTTCATCAGGGGGAAGTGGATTATCACACGCGAGACAAGCTGTCAAACGTGGTTTAATATATTGGACTTGACCAAAGTATCCATCTGTTGCTGAATCAATTAATGGTTTATTAAGTTCAACTGTTATTGAATTAAGAAATTGTCGTGCTAAAAAATTATCAACACAACCAGCTATTATATCAGTTTCTTCAAACAATCGCATAGGAATATTTTGAAGCCTATTAGCATAGCCACTTATCTCGATATCGGGATTAAACCCTTCTTGAATCCGTTCTTTCGCTATTATTGCTTTTTTCTTTCCAACATCCTCTTCACTAAAAATTAATTGGCGATTTAAGTTAGAAAATTCTATACTATCGTCATCAACAAGTATTAAATGCCCAATACCTAAGAGTGAGAGGTTTTTTGCGACTTCACTACCCGTCCCTCCGATTCCTGCTATTAAGACGGTGCTATTTTTAATTATGTTTTGATCCCAAAGTTGTAGCCGTTCTTGTCGGTCGTATTT
>JBHLKC010000109.1:0-10163 GCA_048887065.1 Candidatus Hodarchaeota archaeon | reverse complement strand
TGGAACAGCTTCGACTGTCCACCGATGTTATAGGTTAGATTATACCAGGGAGATTGCGGTTGGTCAAGGATTGCATACACATAATTTCCGTCTACGTTTGCATCACATGGCCGGGTGGGACTATCAAGCCATGTGACAGTGAATGTATCTGCTGTGTTTCCATCACCGTCTAAATCAAGGCCGATATCATTCTCGTCCAGTACCCCGTCACCTCCAGTTAAAGCTAATGGATAATAATAAGGTTCCCAAAATACTGGAATCTGCCCTGTTGTTGCGGGCGCTCCAATGTTTTTCACGGTTGCTGTCAATTGTTTCACCCCTGACTCCACTTGAGTTAATGTTGTATCGACTGGAATGAAATGTGGCCTGTTTATGGCCTCTAATGATATGACATCCCATACAGGGGCCCAATAATACCTATTTACACCATCAGGTGACCAATTCACCACTACCAGGATTTCAAGCGAGGTTGCTTCATGGGCAATGAGGGTACACGAGAATGTGATTTGCTCCCCTGGGTTGATGTCAAATGTCTCAGTTGGTACCAAATATATTGGGGCATCAACAGGACTATTAACTAAGTAGTCAGCTATATGCTTAACTGTTACCGAAAAATCCACATCTACAGGATCTCCGTTGATTTTAAAGTCAATGGCACTAACTTTGGATGAAAATAATGCAAGTTCAAAGTTTGATCCTGGGTGGGGGTATATGTACGCTCCCCCTAATCCAAAAGTTGCTGTATCATTATTTGCTTCGTATAAAAAATGAGTTTCCGAGCCTAGGGTAAATAATTTCGAATTTCCATTAAGAGTATAATTTCTAATTCGAGGAAATGCTCCACCAGGGGTTTCTGTAATAGCATAAGCGTGAATATCCGTCGTTCCGTCTTTGATGATCGCATCCCATTCTCGTATGGTATCATTATACCACGTGACATCAAATGTATCTATTTTATCGCCGTCTCCGTTTAAGTCATAGTCCACTGTACTCTCAGCTAGAATCCCAAATCCATTTGTTAACGGTAATTCATAGTTGACTTTTTCCCATGGAATAGGAACTGACCCAGCGGTTGCTGGATCGCTACCAGTGTGTTGAACCGTTACGCTGAATTCATATTTACCTTGGATTGTAGAATCTAACGTATAGCCAAGAGAACTGAAATCTACATTGGAAATTGACCTTATGCCTTCAGGAGAAAGTATTACAGTCCCAACATTCAACACAAATATTAAACTTATTAAAGAAAGTAGTATTAGTCGTTTCATTTATTCTTCACTTCTCGGTTTCAATCAAGCGATCTTTCCTCACAGAAAAATATCAGCTCACAGTCTTTAATCAAAGTGATTTTTCTCCTCGGTCGCCCTTTTATAAGGTGAAGTAGTAATTCCGATTTCTGAAGTATCGTCTCCTTTTATATATTTCTAAAAATCTTCATTATTTTGACTGTGAGAATAAAAGGAATTTATTCATGAGAGTTTTATTAAGTTACTTATAAGATGGAATACGTTCATCACCTATAATATCTGCAGATAAATTGTAATCCTTTATTCAGTACCCCCTATGTTCCTAGAATATAAAATTTTTAAACTACAACCTCCTTAGACAACGTGGAGAGTAAAAATGAAGGGAATTAAGAAAAGTGATTAGCCTGAAATCAGTATTTGTTATAGTTTTAATTTGCATTATAGCTGCTAGTGTCATTTCTGTATTTGCTGTGATGTCCACGTTATCAACCGCAGTGTTACCCGCAGAAATTAAAGACAATGCAGAAGATAAAATCCTTACTGCCACCACGATTCAAGCAAGTCAATTAGCTTCGCAATTAGGAAGAACAGAGTCGGTAATTAATGCAATGGCGACTTTTGCGGAGCAAATTTGGACTGATGACTCTATTCCTGAGGTTCCAAGTTTTTATCATGATGAAACCGTCCTTACTCCCCCTCCAGACGTTTATCATGACAATGTGTATAATCGTAGACTTTCAGAATTATATTCAGGTTACAAAATAGCTGCTAGTGCTTTTGATGAAGATTATCAAGAGACTTACACTACCACATTTGAAGAGACCGAGAACCCATTGTTACACGTCAATGATACCATTAAGAATGCGATCAATCGCTCAGCTAAGATGGATATTCTTTTTCGTCAGCTCTACAAATCCTATCCTGAGCATGTGTGGCTCTACATGGGTTTTGAACTTGGTTTTCACCGTTCTTTCCCGTGGCATGGCCCCTATTCACGTAGTTACGATCCCAGAATACGACCTTGGTATATTGGTGCTGTCACTGGTGCTAAAGATGTAGTTGTTATTATGGATGTTAGTGGTTCGATGGAAGGAATACCACTAGCAAATACAAAAACTGCTATGGAGTCTGTGTTGAAAACTCTGGGACCCCGTGATCGTTTTACTGTGTTATCTTTTTCATCATCCGTTAATAGTTGGGAGAGTACTCTAAATATTGCTTCTCCTTCTAATGTCGACTCAGCTTCTTCTTATATTGCTAACCGAAACGCGGGCGGTGGAACCAATATTAATGAAGCCCTTCTTGAAGGACTCAAAATACTGGAAAAAGACAGTAGTTCAGACCGTACTCCCATGCTAATTTTCATGACTGACGGTGAGGCGACTTCTGGTATAACTGATTCCGATTCCATCCTTCTTAATGTTGCATCTGCCAATACAATAGATGCTAGAATTTTCGTTTTCGGTTTGGGTGACCCTGGTATTCTCGATTATCAATTACTAACCGATATTGGTGATCAGAATGACGGTGCTACAGTTTTTGTTTTAGAGTCTGAAGATCTAGAGGAAGCGATGAATCTCTATTATCAGTTTTTTACTGCACAAATTGACAATGCTATTAGTTGGTCGTGGCCCTATGTTGACGCTAGTGGGTGGGGTATTATTATTACTACCTCTAAATCTGTTACTATTAATGGGAGTTTGTTAGGAGTAGTCGGGGCCGATTTGACTCTTAATTCCTTAATAGAGGCGTTGAATGACTTCAAACCTTCTCCGAATGGTTATAATTTCATTTTTGACTCTGGAGGCACAACTGTTATTCATCCAGATTTCCTAGATATGCCAGTAGGTGACTGGCAGGAAGCTGAGATTCGTGTACCCATAGTTAATTTTGAAACTTCTGACAATAACTTTATCGAGCTTGTTGAAGCCGTTAACCTAGGTGAGTCCAGTGTTGGAACTGTTACTTACGGTACCGAAATTCGAGTTGTTGCTATGGTTCCCATTGGAGATACTTCCATGCGTTTAGGTTCAGTTGCTCCTCTTTTAGAATTTCTTGATCCAACAACAATTTCAGAATTGAAAAAAATCAGTAATGAATCTCTCATTTTGCTTACTGGTTGTATTCTGACAGGATCAATGGCAGCTGTGGTTTTAATCATTAAATTCAAGGAGGACTTTCAGTGAAAACGTATTTTAGACCATATACCTTTCTAGAAGATTCGGAAGATTGGAAAGCCATAATGATTGGATTAATAGCTGCGATAATCATTATTTCAGGCGTCGTAGTAGTTATTATGATCTCTAATTCTAATAAAACAGCAATTTTAGAAGATACACCCTTACGACAAATCGAAGAAACTCTTCACAATCAGGCTTTAGAAAACGCTAAATCACTTGATGTATTCTTTTCCCGTATTGAAAGTATTGCTAAAACTGTTGGTGACTATGCTAATCAGATATGGGCTAATAATGAATCTTCAGGACGCTCCACCTATTATCATAATTCAACTTTTGCAGCTCCTAAAGACTTCAGTTATTCTGCGAAACATCTACAAAATGTATCATATAGTTACTCTGGTTATAAAGTGGCTAATTCTAGCTACAACGACGAATCAGCTTATATGAACCTACCTGATGATCAAACCTTTGGTGATTGGCCTCTTACCGTGAATAATACTATTCAATTATCTGCTGATCTCGATTTTATCTTTCGACCAATGTATGAAGCTATGGATGAAATCATCTGGATTTATATGGGATTTGATGTGGGAGTACATCGTTCTTATCCATATCATGGACCTTACAGCAAAGATTATGACCCTAGGATTCGCCCTTGGTACTTGATAGCATTAGATACTCCCACAGGTGATGGAGCTTTTACAACCCCCTATGTTGATGCCTCTTCAGGCAAGGTTATCGTTACTAGTTCATATCCAGTACGTGATCAAGATAATAAAATTATTGGCGTGGTTGGTATTGACTTTAAACTCACTACGATCCAATCAAAAGTTATGGGCATCAATGTTCAGAAATTTGGACGATCTTTCCTCATAAATCGTGACTTTCAAGTGATTGCTCATCCATCTCACACATTACCCAACGCTTCGTGGCGAAAAACTGACTTAGAAGTATCTATTACCGAGCTGGAAACCACAAGCGAATCATTTACCGATTTACTGGACCTAGCTCGAGGACATCAAGCAGTTCAAGAAATTATTGACTATGGTGGGACTCAAGGACAACAGATAGTTTCGTTAGTGCCTTTGAATAAAACTGATTTAATATTAGGTTTGGTACTTACTCAACCTGAAACCACGGCTCCTGTCATAAAAATCTTTGATAATTTCATTTTTCTATTATTTATCGGTTTAGATGTTGCTTTAATGGTTATTCTAGTAATCGCTTTCCTACGGTACCGACAACTTACTAGTGAGATGTAAAAGGAAACTATCACTACATAAAGAAATAAAGTATTCTGCTTGACGTTAGAGCTAGGAAATCTAATATATTTTAGCTTTTTATTGCAGATTATACCAATTTTATACGAAAGGAGGTATTTTTCTACCAAAAGCATTTTTAACAAATAAGAAGGTTTTTTGGCCAAATGGGAAAATTCTATTGTGCTCTCGACGGAACCAGTCATCATGCACTAAAACCAAGACATCAGTGCGCTGATTGTGCCCGTTTCTATTGTGATTCTGCTTTAGATGAAGCACGAAGAGCAGGACTATCAACTTGTGTATTTTGCGATGGTAAACTGATTCCTGTCAAACTTAAAACGGATTCTTTACCAAATTCAGAAGTTCAAAGGGAGGAAAGTCCGTCCCCACTCATAACCACGGAATGGAAGATAACACCAAGAATATCTGAGGATTCTGAATCTGGTATCTTGACAGAATCAGGTCAGGAAGAAACGCTTGAAAAAGAAAACACTTACGTGGTCGAAATCATTCATCATGACCTCCAAATTATTAGGTTGACAAAGGAAGTAATAGCGCGCGACATTCCTCTTTTGGAAAGTGAAAGTATAAATGCCACTGATTTCGGATTTATTGTTCGAAATCAACGAGTAGTTGGTTTAAGCCTGTTCAATCGTAATATAAGAAAATTACCAACAGCTATTGGTGGTTTGTCAGAATTAGAGAAATTGTACCTACATCACAACGCATTAACTACAATTCCTGAGGAAATTGGCCTTCTGGCCCATTTACAGGAATTAGATCTCAGCTACAATCAATTAGTACGTCTTCCTGCTACAATAGGAGAAATTCCTCACTTACACACCCTATTACTCAATGATAATCATTTAGAGAAAGTGCCCGTTTCATTAACCAATCTTACAGAACTTATGAAATTAGATTTACAAAATAATCCCTGTTGGAATCAACCTCGTAGTCGAAAATTGCTACGTTGGATTAACAATTTAAGACAAATGGGTTGTGATGTGGCTGAAGCTCCTGCTATTACTAATTATCACGGTTTAGAACTATCTTTTAATGAAGTGGAGTTCTTAGAGGATTTAGAAAGACTTTTAGGAATTAGACTCCCTCAAGTTGCGCTTAGTTCAGACACAGCAAATTATGAGGTTTTATTAACCATTCCTTTCGGTTTTACTACTTTTCAAAACCAAGTTATTGCGTTGGGATTGGCAAATCAACGTCTATCAGAATTACCACGATCCATCAAACATTTAAAACATCTACAGTTTTTGAATTTATCTCATAATCGTTTTTCTAATCTTCCCAATGCAATTTGGACGTTCTCACACTTACAGATACTCAATTTGGAATATAATAATCTCAAAAAACTGGAGGACTCTTTTGATCAACTGAAGGAACTCAAAGTATTAAATTTAATTCAAAATCAGTTAAAGCGCTTACCAAAATCATTAGGAAAATTGAAAAACCTGGAGGTTTTGCTAGCAAGAAGTAATCAGCTCATTTCCCTTCCTTCCTCTCTCAGAGATCTTAAAAAACTAAAAATCGTCGATATTCGTGCTAATCCTATTTGGGAAGAACGAGAGAATAGAAGAGAACTACAAAAATGGTTAAAATCATTGCAAGATCGTCAATGCCAGATTTTAGGACTTTAATTCCCCAGAATTGCTTAATTCAGCAAATTAATTTCTGCATGTTTTTTTAAAAAAAAGGAATCTTTGTGTGTAAAAGTCTTTGATTAATCTAGTTAGCGCTGCTTAAGCTCATTAAGCGGGTTTTCTATTACATAATCTCTATCAGTTTTCCAATAGTGGGTGTCAAAATCAAAATTATCTGGATAAAACCAGTAGATCACAGAACGATCAATAGAGGTATCTAAAGTGTAGGAGTGAAAATCCTGAAAGAGACTCCAAATTGTATGGGCAAGCTGGTGCTCATGAAAAGTTGGGAGGGCCCCTCCCCATAATAATAGCCCTTTCTCTTGAAGGATATCAACACCTAGTCGAAACGGAGGGGGTATGTCTTTAATCAGGTTAAAAAATTGATTTATTCTCTGTTTATTCGGACTAGATATCCAGAAAAGGCGAGTACTTACAAGATTAAATATAATTCGGTCATATCTTAAACGAACACCCGCAATTAGTTTATTGAACACAGAATTATATAGTTGATGAGTATTGGTCCTAGTTAAATTGAACTTTCGCATTAGTTCGGCTTGTTTAATCTCAGGATTTTTTGTCAATTCTCTTAGGATTTGAAAATCAATTGGC
The DNA here is from genome assembly GCA_048887065.1 of Candidatus Hodarchaeota archaeon. Classification (GTDB taxonomy): domain Archaea; phylum Asgardarchaeota; class Heimdallarchaeia; order Hodarchaeales; family Hodarchaeaceae; genus Hodarchaeum. The sequence goes on along the minus strand of JBHLKC010000109.1, from coordinate 3,207 downwards.
TTCCAATCTTTCAGATCATCTACATTAAAATCATCTTTTGGTGGAGGGAGTTCAGGCTGGTCATGGATATACCCAATCCATTCTCTCCAATCAAAATTCCATGCATTTTTATCTGGATTATAATAATTTAAATTGGGAAAAGTCTCGGTGCGATAACCAGAACTCTGCAGATGTTCAACGTTAATCGCATAATTTTCCTTCACTGTAATCTTTAATAATTCTTTCATTAATGGTATGGTCTCTGGTGGTACATTAAATTGAGCTAATAAAATATATCCGTCTCCATAGCCTCTTCCCCGATAAACTGTGTATGGATGAATGTCACATAACTTTTCCATTGCTATAAGATCTTCTTCTCTTTTAAGTGACCAAATAACGGTTATTCGCTCTAGTCCAAGGGCTTTAACATTGTAAGTTGCAATAGGTGCTCTGATAACTCCTCGATCCTTGAGAACATTCACTCTTTTTTTAGCAGTAGGCCATGAAACTCCTAATTCATCAGCTAGGTCAGAATAAGAGAGTAACGGATTTGATTCAAGCTTCAGTACTATTTGATATTCTTCAGGATTTATCATGCATTCTCAGCTATTACTTGGTCTAGTCTCTCGATCCATTTGTCACATTAAAGCGATAGGATCACCACCACCAGCTCCACCAGGGGGATCGAAATCATAATTAGCTATTCCAGTACTCATCCCACCTGTAAAATACCTTGCGAAAATGATTAAGTTATACCAACCTGATTCTATCGCATGGTCATAAAATCTAATTTTGTGGGACGTTTCGGATAGTTTCGTGCCAAGAATCCACCTGTAATAAAATGTATATCCAGAAGGAAGAACTAAAAAGACGTCTATTCGAACTGTATGACGATGACCACCTTTAAATGATAGATTAAATAATGTAACAATATCTAACACGTCATCATTGTCAAGATTGGTGTAGAAAGAATCAGTTATTGTTAAAGTTGCCTCATTCTTCCTATTGATACTTCTGAGAATAATTGAATTGCATCCTAAAACAGGAGAGGTTGTACTAAACGCTATGAGGAGGAGAAAGAGTACTAGAATTTTCTTTGATGACATATGGAATGATTAGTAATAATTTTTTAAAAATTTTTTCGATTTCTTTCGAAATTTCTAGTACATTGGATGTTATCGAGATTGTTCTTTATTTTTCTAAATATGAGTAACTTATGGATTTTCTATTAATTATTTGAATCAGTTAAAATCCATAAAATACCGCCACAATCTTTGATATCTTCGCATGGCCAGGTTTTCCAGAGTACTTCCTATTAGACCAAACCTGGTCTTGGGATGACTATGGGACTGGGCTTGTCCAAGCTGACAATGCTCTCCATGTCGCTCGTTGGTTTGATTGATTGATAATCCCTCTCTAACCTCTTCTTTTCCCTTTTTTTATTCAACCCATGTATCCAAAACTTAGATTTTATAGAAAATGTCGTCAAAACTATATAATATGTAGTTTCATTTACGAATGAATAGAGAGGGAGCTCTTGGTAGGATCAGGTTTATATACATGAACTTGACACTGTACTCAATGGAGGCCTAATTTTTGGAAAAATCGGCTGAAGAGGTATTTTTTAGGCTCTTCAATGATGCCAGAACTGTTGTTATCAAAGGTTGGGACTTTTCTTATGTTAAAGATAGGATGATTTCAGAACCTTCTCCTTGGGAGTACAAGAAGATTATCCTTCCTTATGTCAGGCGATCAACTTTCATGTTGGACATGGGAACGGGAGGAGGTGAATTTTTGTCAACTTTAACACCACTTCCACCGTATACATACGCCACAGAGGCCTATCCTCCTAATATCCCTGTTGCAGAACAGGCTCTTGCACACCAATCTGTTAATTTAATACCTGTAACGAAACATGAGGAACTACCTTTACCTAACGATTTTTTCGATCTAATAATAAATCGTCATGAATACTACTGTACTAAGGAAGTTTATAGGATTCTCAAACCTAACGGTATATTTATCACTCAACAGGTAGGAAAATTCGACAATATAGAATTGAATCAATTCTTTGGTGATGAATCCTATAAAGATTGGGAATGGGATTTAGACTATGCTTCGATGCAATTGAAGAAATCTAGATTTAAAATCCTTGATGGTAAAGAGGCATTGATTAAAGAATCTTTTAGAGATATTGGAGCAATTGTGTTTTACTTACGGATAATCTCTTGGCAGATTCCTGACTTTGACTTTGATCAAAATATCAGTAAATTCAAGGAGTTACATTCAAAAATTCTGACTAAGGGACAGTTTACCACACATGGGCATCGATTTTTAATTAAAGCAAAATGCGAGAAATAAAGATAGAACTCAACATGGAAAAAAGGGGAAATAAGGAAAATTAACTAATATTCAACCTATACTAAGACTAAAAAGACTTTTTTCTTTTCCAATTCTCGAGGTTATCACTATTTTTCGTTGAACAGAGATCTCCTCAGATTCTTACGTATTCTCCTTTAAAAAAAAGAAGGGGAAGATAAAACCCTAATTCTTCACTTCAGGGATCTAAACTCTTTTTTCTCTTTGGAAGTGCTTTTTTCCAACTGGGAGGAGGGGGAATATAATGAGAATAAGGAGGAACTCAAACCCTGGTGAAATTTTTCCTTCGGATTCTCCTATAACTGTTATTCGAGTTTCATAAGTAGAGACTCGGTTTCTGGTATCCATGACTCGCAATCTACAGATATACTCTCCAGTTACTTCTGGAGTAAAAGTACCAGAGTATATTTCTGTTGTCTCTGTCTCATCAGATTCTTCAAGTGCTATTGTATACAAATTACCCCCCTTGTCTTCAGCTTCAACTTGCACACTTGTTATAATCACATCAGATTTCATTATATGAGCAGTAAAAGTCAGAGTAGTACCTAATTCTACCTCTTTGCTAGGAGTAATGTTGACTGAAATGATCTGTGGTCCTTCATTCACAAAAATAGTTACGCCTTTTGAACTTGAGTCTAATCCTGTCTTATCCCATGCCCTTGCGTAAACTTGGAATTCCCCTAATGTATCGAACGTTACATTTATTCCCCAGACCTCCTCAATAAGACTTAAATTGTACATGAATTCCATTGGATGCTCTATTCCAGCACTAATGAGTGAAACATTAGCTATTCCATCAAAGTCTCTTACAAATACGATGAATTGAACTGTTCCTCCTACTGACACTGA
>JBHLKC010000108.1:0-10312 GCA_048887065.1 Candidatus Hodarchaeota archaeon | reverse complement strand
GTTGTGATTTGCCCTCATTGTGGTCATCCCGCCCATTCACATGAATTAGAAAAATGGCTTAGTGTAGCGGACATTTGCTCTCGATGCAATAAATCTATCTCAACAGCAAAGATGTACCGTCTTTCTGGGAGGAACTACGGGAAATTAATTAAAATGTTTCAAAATAATCGTTTAAACAATCGTTGGAGTTAATCTTATGGCTTCACGGCATACTATTGCGTTCTTTGTGTTTCTTATGGGGATTTCAGCAAGTATATTCTTCTTCATTCGAAATGAGGATAATATGGCATTGAATATCCTTTATTTGACACTTTATGCAACGATCACGATCTTCTATTTTCTAAGAATCCTCTATTATATTGATGTAAATGCAACCTTGAATGAGATATACTTCTTCTCTTTAGCGAATATTATTCCCTTATGTGTACTGCTTACCAGTTCGTTCTTCCCTCTCAATCAAGAGCCATTATTAACATTTAACATCGAATTACTCCCCGCAAACGAATTTATACAGCTTAAAATCACATTATCTTCCATTTTAGCTTTCCCTTACTTAGCTGTATCGACAGCACTTCTTTTACGTAGTTTTACACGTTACAAATTTATTAGATTAACTTCTCAATCAGAAAGGGGCCCATCTGCGGAATGGACCGCCATCTTCACTTTTTTTGTATTTGGAGCGTTGTTCCTAGCAGTAGGTAATATTGCTGCTGATCTGATAGGGGTTTTATATGGATTATTCTTTCTTTTTTCTGGGATTGGTTTTTTGTTGGGAAAATAGGCTTTCCAATAGGTATATCGCTAGTATTATAAGGTTCCATAGAGAAATATAATTTATAATATTAGTGAAAAGTCCCATTTCTTAAACAGATCAGGAAATTGCATAGAAATTGGCCCGATGGAAAATTCACGAAAAGAAACCTGGAAAGAAGATAATACAAAAGACCCCAGAATCTAAAAATTCAACGATTATATCCAAAACTCCAAATGGGTCAGAAGAGTCATTTGAACTACCTCCACCAAAGACAATAATTAAATCAAAATTACCTAAAACATCGGTCCAACCTCCTTCGCGACATGGAGTTAGTGAACGTCAGAAAAATGATATTAAACATACGAATGTTCCTCCTCCTATACCAGATCAGAGGGGAAGTCAATCGGAATCTCATCCTAAACCCATTAAGTCACCAAAGAAAGGAAAGGATTTTCGAACCATTCAATCAAAAACTCCCCCTTCTCAACAAGAAAGACCTACTCCTTCTCCAAGTAATCATGGAGCCCTTTCGAAAGGAATACGGAAAAAAATAGCTGTAAATCGACCTCTTCCCGCTTCTGAACACTTAAGAAAGGATAGCAAAACGCCTCGCTCTATAGGAAGCTTTACGGAGAAGAAATCTAAATTTATTAACAGACCTCTCCCCCGAATGAGGGACAAGGAGCCTCCAAAAGCTAAAACAAAACTACCTCCTCCTATAACCAAGGGAGTAGAAAAGAAAAAAGAGCATAAAGCAATTAATAGGTCTATTCCAAAGGAAGTAAAAGCCAAAACTCCCTCTAAGAAAAAAATAAAACCTCCACCAACTTTTGAGGATAAAATTCCGAAAACTCGGATTATGTCCAAGAAACCAGAATGAACTTAATAGTGCGAATATTTCCAAATTGGAAGCTACTGGACTCGTCAAAAAAACCCTTTTATGATCTCCCTTTTGCGATACTTTAGGAGCAAGTCCTGTTAGGTATGAAAATTCACCTTCTTTTCCTTGGGAACAACGAAAGAATTCATAGACCTTAAGTTAATTTGGAATTAAATGAATTTATAATTGAGATAAATTAATAGACTCTTATTCCCTGAATTTCATAATAGCTATTACTTTGGGTTTAAAATGAATGAACAAAAGAATTTCGATGATATTCTTACAAGAGCTTATAAAAGAATGCACCGATATACTTGTGGAGAAGCTTCCCTTCAAGCATTACTAGAATTATGGGATTTGTCTATTGAGACCAATTCTTGGGCAACTGCTGGCTATTTAGGAGCAATTGGATCAGGTAGTACTACCTGTGGACTTTTAATTGGAAGTAGTATTGGAATCGGTCTTCGATGTGGGCAGGGGATACAAGGAATACCAGAACAAAATGAAAATGCAAGGGAAAAAGCCATCCAAGCAGTAAATGAACTTTACAACGAATTTTTGGGGAAATTTGGGAGTACAGATTGTAAAACTCTTAATAATGTTGATTTTCGAAAAGGAGAAGAAATAACGGAATGGATGATCCAGAAGGGTTGGAAACAAACCTGCGATATTTTTTTAAATTTTACAATGAATAAATGTCTTTCCATGGTGGATGATGGAAAATTATAATCTATATGCCGGGAGAGAGGTTAATTCTCAATATAGCAGCGAAATCCATGAGGGATTTTATTATTAAATATTTTTTTAGAATTTATGAATATCTCTTTTTTAATTCTGGCAACATTTCTTCTGCAAAATACTCGAAATTCGGTATTTCCTCTTCCTTGAAGGGGTATGGAAAAAAGATTTCACTTATTCCTATCTCGTAAAATCTTTCAATTGCATCTACTAATATTTCCAGATTTTCATAAATTTTCATTCTTCCTATATTATGCATTGCTTCGCTTTCATAGATTCCTAAAGTTCTTCTGAGTGTTTTTGGATCTCTACTAATTTCCTCACAATATTTATCAAGTAGACTGTTTCTTCCCACAATTCTTTCTATGGATTCTTCTAAAGAGTCAATGCTTTCTAACGTATTCCAAGCGTTTGCATACTTAGCAGTGATTTTTAGCATTTTATGACCTTTAGCACCTACATATATTGGTGGCCGAGGTTTTTGGATAGAATTGGGGAGGACTATTGCTTCTTCAAGATTGTAGTATTTTCCATGATAGGTAGTTATTGGATTCCGAAGGAGTTGATCTACAATCTCTATATATTCTTTAAAACGCTCAACTTTTTCTCTAGGTGTTCCTTTCTTAAGACCTGTCATCGAGTGTTCAAGATTAGCACTTCCTCCAGCACCTAAACCTAGATCCAACCTTCCATTAGACATATGATCTACGGTTAGTGCTTGCTTAGCTAACCAGGCTGGATGACGCCATAGCATATTGGTAACAGCTGTTCCTATTCTGATTCTTGAAGTTTCACAAGCCATCCCACAAAGAGTCGTCCAACATTCAAAAAATGTCATTTCCTTTTCTTTCCAGTGTGTAAAGTGATCTGCTATCCAAAGACTATCAAAGTCAGTATTGTCAATAAATCTCCATCTTCTAACTAATTCGTTCCAAGGTACATTTTGTATAGTAATCACACCGAGTTGTAAAGGTTTTTCTTTAGTCATCTAGGTCACCCTCATATAAAAACAACAAACCTAATATAAATCAATACATTTTTTTCAAAGGGAATAGTGTATGTGTTGAAAGCATAAGAAATGGCGAGATTTAAGTATATAGCGAATATATACTTTTCCAAATCTAGCCAACGCTTTGTACTTTGTTTCGATTTAGTTTTTAGAAGGATTTAAGTCAAATCGATTAATAAAGAAAATTAATGCTAAATCAAAAATCAATAGAATTGGTAGAGGGAATATGATTGGTTCTAGGTTTTCTCCTTGTGAATTGAGAATAAACATAGCAGGTATGGATAATAATAAAGGGATTGACTCACCTATTAAGCCTATAAAAAAAATGCGCTTTTTGCTATATTTTCCAATAAAAAACAGAAAGATTTCAAACAGAAAGACCAATCTAAAAAGACAATATTCTGAATAAAATCGAAGTGCACTGAAAAATCTAATTGAGTACCAAGCAGATTCAAAAGGTATTTCCCACACCATTGAAATAAGAGAGTTTGGACCAGGTCCTAGATCAATATGAACGCCAAATGGTAGAAAAAATACCACAAATACTGATAAAATTCCGATTAGAAGTGAGGAAGGTAATGAATTTCTTTTCATACAAATCACATAAAGTGTAATTAATTTCTAATATAATAAATATGATAAAGGCAATGGAATGTCAGATTAAACAATAAAAGACGTCCATCAATTCGACTTCGATTCGAAGGAATAACCTCAACCTGAACATGACAGAATGTTTGAGAATATCTGAGAATCTTGTGAAATTATAATTTCGGATGTGTAGAAATGGTACATATTCCAGAAGATGTGATAGACTGGTTATTGGAGGAGGAAAATCCTTCAATACGGTATCGTACTATGCTAGAACTACAGGATCTCCCAAATAATAGGAATCAGGTTAGAGAAGCTAAAGAAGCTGTAATGGAGTATCCAGTAGTACAGAAAATTTTGAAGAAGATGCACCCTGAAGGATATTGGGAGGTGAAAAAACGAGATGGTCGAATCATAGGAGCTGGGGTGGAATATGCTGATTGGAGTACTACACATTTTGTCTTGAGTTATCTAGCTGAATTAGGGTTAACAAAGGACAATCCGTTGGTTAGTAAAGCAACAACTCGCTATCTATCGCTTCAACAACCAGATGGGGATTTCTGGAATCATTTTTCGTGTTTATATGGGATAAATATTCGAACCTTCATAAAATTAGGATTTCAAGAGGATCCACGGTTATTAAGGACGATTGAATTACTAAGAACTAAAATTCGAGAGGATCAAGGTTATTTATGCGATATGCATGAAGGAAAACGAAAAACTCAGTTGGTGAAAAGCTGTTATCGAGGATCAGTTAAAGTTCTGTTTGCACTCAGTGAACTCCCTCAGTTATGGGCTGAATCATACACCAGACGATTAATTGACTACTTTCTTAATCGAAAGGTGCTATATAAAACAAAAAAACCCACTGAATTTGTAACAAGGGAAACTGGAAAGACTATCTTTCCTTTTTCCTATCGGGCGGGACTTCTCGAAACCTTGTATGCCCTTGCAAAAATGGGATACGGTGAGGATCCACGAGTGCAAAACGCTTGGGCTATTCTTCAGGAACACCGAACCTCAACTGGCCGTTATATTCTTGACTGGACGCCTGGTAGAACCACGAATCGGTATTTTTATCCTGGAAAAAAACAGACAGAGAATAAATGGGTCACATTCTACGGCTACCTGAGTTTGAAATATAGAAACGAGAGGGGGAAAAATAACCGCTCCATATGAATAAAGTACCAAATCCTAATCCTTTAGATTAGATTGTACCAAAAGGGCCTAATGTTCTTCAAAATTGACCTTCTGGATACTTCAATTCCTCTGGCAGACGGTTAAGCCAGAGAGTATGTACAACCTGATATGCTTCATTTACTGTCAGCATTAAGGTACCAGGGCGCTTCTTCAGCCAAACTTCCGCTGTTACAGGTGAACTAAAGAAGTGCATCTGTCCACACACCTCGCTACCTCGCCCAACTCGATCGTATGAACAAGATACTCCTGGAGTGGCAACCGATAACACTGTGCCATCAGGTGACATGGAAGCAACGCCATCAGGTGTGATGGACAGCTGAATTGTTTCGTTGTTCACAGGGTCGGTAGACTCAACTTCTGCGGTCTTGCCCAAAAAACCTGGTAAGAAAATCGCGTCCAATGAGCACCAAGCATAGAGTGTTTTGCTGTTCACCCGAAAAAAGTGCTGGGTAGGCGGTATACTCAGTCCACCGGCTCCAATTAAGTAACCATTCTCATTAACCTCTATCCTCGCCTCCGCCTGCTTTAGAATCTGCTTTACTCCTTCTAGTGGGATCCCCCAAGGTTTAACTAGTTGTTCGGCTGAAACTGGCTTGCCTAGGGCAAGTAACCGAACGGTTATAGCCTGCAGTCGGACTTCAAGATCAATGGCCTCTTGTGACACACCCTTGGTTAAGGAACGCCATGCTTCAATCACGGTATTGATGTTTTTCGATTTGTGCATAAAATGATTCTCCTAGTTATAAAACCTACATCTTTATGAATGATAAGTCTGATAATTCATAAACTGTTATCAAATTTAACATTTTAACTCTCTGATCATCGAAATTAGCCTAGAAAATACTTTCAAAGTTTCGTTAATCTAGTTTAATCATTACTTGAGGAAAAATAAATGGTTTTAATCTAGAATACTATTGTTTTCACTATATTTCCTGATCAAGTTTCGATCTTTCTAAGGAGAAATATGCTTTACCGAAATCATTTAGATAACTAAGACGCCTATCATGTGGTTCATTTACATTTAGAAAGTTATTCCAACAGACCTGAAGATACTTACTCTTAGATACTCGCTCAAAAAACACCTTGTCCTCTTTATCCACAAAGGTGTATTTACCTGATTTGATGAGTTGAATGCGATTTTGATTTTGAATGTATATTATCAGGTCTAACCAATTATCTGCTGCAGTAGAACTTAATCCGATATCTTTAAATCTGGATTTAGCAATTGGCTCTATATTATTATTAATTAAATCAAAAATTTCTTCTGCTCTCTGCTTTAAGGTTCTTTTAACCTTTTTTTTTCCTTTATTGGTTTCCATTTTCATCAGCTAGTATATGAATGTCCCAAAGACTGGTACATAAATGTATCTTTTTAACCATATAAATGTGTTTTTATATGATGAATGAAGTGATCTGCATAGACATGTAGAGTTGGTATTATGTCTCAAATGGATCAAATATACCAATATTTTAGTGTATTAACTTCTAAACAGGTAAAGCAATCATTTGACTCTGATGAAGCCAAAATTATTCTTTCTTCTTTTTCTCAACGGTTTGGTGAGCTTTATAATAATTTAAAGGAGAAATTAAATGAGACCCAGCTTTTTCATGCTATCAATCCGATTTTTGTGATTGCCTTCGAAGAAGCTCTCCCAGGAAGCAAAGGAAAAAAGGATGTTACCATCGTAACAAGGCATATTTTAGCCATTTATAAGATGATGCTGGAAGATATGGTTTTAGAACCACAGAGACGTTTTATGTCTTCTTCCAAAGATCCTTGGGCAACTTTTGTTGAGGAGACTCAAAAAGGGAATCAGAAAATATATGATAATGAGTATTTTAAGCTTCAAGAAGTATCATATAACGAAGAAGAATTTGGTTTTGACATTAATCGTTGTTTATATCAAGAAATATTCAAAGAATTCGGTCGTGAAGATCTTGGACCGATTATGTGTGAATATGATTCAATAGTTGCAGACAACGTCAGCAAATGGGTAAGGTTTGAGCGTGAAGAAACAATTGCAACGGGTTTTCCTAGATGTACCTTTAGGTTCTTTAGCATCAAACAAAAATTTTCAGATAATCCCGTCATTGACAATATTCATACATTACTCAAAATTATTGATGAATCAGATGAGATGTTATCAAAAGAAGAAATAACGGAGAAGGGTTTTGACACAGATACTGATCTTGAGGACATTTTAAAACTCATTGAAACTATTAGAAACCATCCAGGTATCAAAACATCTACTATTGAGGAAGAACTTCTCATTGGCAGTGTTTCCAGCTACAAAAGGTATGAGGACTGGAAATTACTATTTAATAGGAAGACCCCGAAAGAGGTCAGATCAAAAATTATAAGGACCTTGCCTCTTAACTTGAAAGAGGAGAAAGTCAATCAACTAATTACGAATATTCTCGAAAATCCCTATGAGCTTGATTCTATCAAGTGGGTTTGTTTGAATTATTTACAACATCACTTCTCCGCTAGAGTTGGGTTTGAATCTGAGGGTGTTGATGAAATTCAATTGATTTATATCTTAGAAGAATTTGCTAAGAAATATCCTAAAATCTCATTTGAAGTAAAAGCTATTGATAATCTCCGAGTTTCGGTTCAAGCTTATGGAAAAGGAATCCCAGAATACAAATTAAAAGAACCAATACAACTTATCCGGAGAAAAATGGTTATTGACTTTCCTGATGCAAGTTTAACGCGTATTCAACCCATTTTATCATTTGATCGTGTTGCTAAGAAATTTGTTGACATTCTACAAGATTCAAAACAGTCGTTCCAGCTTCGTGAACTCGCTCTTCGAATTCTCATTAGTAGAATCGGAATTAAATTAGTACCTTTTCTCAATACCATTTCTGAAGATAAAAATGATGATTCATTCCTTAGAGGACGAGCTATTGACTCCCTTGCAGGGTTTACAAGTAAATTACCTCAAATGTTTAATAATTTGGAAGAGTTTAAAGAATTACCCATCCCTATACAGAGATCAATTGTTGATTTTATCACTCGATATGGAATAAAGGAAGAATTATTGGTAACGATTGCTAAAGATGAAAACATTGCCACAATTATTAGAAAAATAGCTCTAAGAAATTTGGGAACTTATACTGAATCCAAAGTGACCGATTTCCTAATAGAATTAGTAAACGAAAGGTCCCAAAATGAACTTCTAAGACAAGCTTCCTTAGAAGCTTTAGGAAAGCACGAAACAAAATCCAAAATTTATGAACACGTTTTAAAGATTTTTACTGATCCAGAAGAGTCATCATTCATTCGATTAGAGGCTTTTGAGACTCTGAAAGACCTTAAATATACTCCATCTGAAGAAACTTTGCAACAGGTTTGCCCTGATTGGATCACCGAACTGGGATTGAAACAATTAATGGAGGGATAATCATGGATTTCAATAGTTCAGTCAAAACTTTGCAATTTTATTTAGATAATCAAAGCTTTCTGCAGAAAATATCTTCGCTTGAAGAGCTTGAATACATCACAACACCAGTTATTAGTCTCCTTCTGACACAGAAGGGAGATTTGTTTCATCTCCCTGAAGATAAAATGTTTGAGAAAGGTATCTTCTTCCTAAATGATGATTGGATAGCCCCCGAGATAATGTCAAAAGATCGTCTTGCAAAGAATACTATTATCAAATCGTCAGCTGATCTTTTTGACAGCTTTATTGAAAATAAAATGATTAAATCAGGGTATTGGGATTTATTCAATAGCTCTCCAGAGATCGAGCTAATTGATAGCATTCTGGTATTAAAGAAAATCAAAAATTCAGATGATAATTACGATCTGATATTAATAAAAGGACCTATGAATGAAAAAACTCCTTCTCTTCCCAGTTTTCGCCATTCTGCCAATCTTCTCACAGAGTTTACGTACTCCATTACTCCTCATGCACGCCCCCCAAGATTTGAGCATTTTCTTTCTTATCGAGATTTGGTAAAATCCACAAAATTGAAGTGGAGTATCCACCAAATAAAAGCTTACCTGGAATCAATTTGGTGCGAAAAAACCCCTAGTACTATTTTATCTCGTTTAAATATTCTTTTTGAAAGTAGTGTACTTTTCGTTGAGAATAATATGATGTTCAATTCATTCCTTCAAGTAGATAAAGAAAAACAAGCTAGGGCAGGAATTCCAAGTAATTTTACGATAGGTATTTGTGGAGGATATGCAAGGGGTGAATATTCGAAAAATTCTGACTTAGATTTGTTATTAATTCACGAAGGTAATGATAAACTATTTTTACAAGTAGGTGAGGCATTGGATCAAGTATTACGCCATGTCTCAACGCTAGAATTATGTAAAATGGAGAATTTTAAAAATCTAAATTTCCACGAAAATTCCCTTTCTAACATTTTAGAAGCTTTCTTGAAGGGTGATGAAGCATGTCTAGGTAATTATCAAAAAAAAGAACTTCACAATATGTTAGATTCAATAGAAACACTTCGTCAAGTGCGATTAACTCTTGAAGAACGGAAAGACGGAATAAGTAAGTATTGTTGGTCTATCTATAAGTCGATTATTAATATGGTACCAATTTATGAAAAACCAATTGGGAAAGGAGATTATCTTAGGAACAAAATTACCCAGATGACTAAAAAATCACTTCATGTAATCATTCCAATCTTATTACGGGTAACTGACTCTCTTAGCGATGAAAAAGACGTATTGGGGGAATATCTCAGGGTTTCACAGCCCTATGTATGGGATTCAATCTTCAAAAAGTATTCTGTTTTAACTGCTTTACAGGATATGAGTACTATCTTAGCAGTCCTTTGTGAGATTACCTTTACATCTTCAACGATCGACCGTTTTAAGGTGGCTATGGAAAAAAATATTATAACAAAGGAACAAGCAGAGAAATTTATTAGTGGTTATAGGCTTTTTTCTCGTATTAAATACAAATTAACTAATGAAATACCTGTTGAATCATTAGAAATAATAAATGATGACATTAAAAATACCATAAAAGAAGCTTATTCTTCAATTCTCCAAAATTTGGAACCAATAGAATCAGATGAGGAATCTGAACCGATTGTTTATCCTCTCCTTGTCTTTTCTGACCTTCATTGGGGACTTAACACTAAATTAGCTAAAAAATGCCTCACTGAGATAAAG
>JBHLKC010000107.1:0-10362 GCA_048887065.1 Candidatus Hodarchaeota archaeon | reverse complement strand
CGATAAATTTCCTATGATTGATATTATTAAAATTACTACCAGAAATTTCATTATTAAATTACGTGCATTAGGAATCGTTTCTATTCCTAAAAACCGTGGAAGAAACATATCCTCACCTTTACGTGAACGATTACGCCCGAAATGCTGAGGATCTTTTAAATATTATAAAAATGGCAATCTAGTGAATAATTGTATCTCAAATATTATAACCAAGTATTTCGGATAAAGAACAGGGTTCAAGATTCTTGAGAGATGTGTTTTTCTTGAGTCTTTCATAAAAAAACTGAGAGAAAAAAAGGAAGATGACGATTGAGAATACTTTGTTCTCAAGAGATTAGTCTATTTGGAATGCCTCTGCTTACGATGGAATATAACTACAATCCCGAGGGCAAACATTACTCCGATAACAGGGATTTCTAATGAAGCTGTACCATCGGTTGTATCAGCACCTGTAACGGTAACATTCAATTTCAGCGTATCTAGAAGCGTTGAATCGTCATATAATTCAAGGGGGATCTCATAACTACCAGGTTCGACGGAGGAAGGTACCTCGACACTTATAATTACATCTTGATATGAATTGTATTGTAGGTTGCTTATCATAGTGGGCTCAACCGTCACAGTGATACCACTGGATCCCGTTCCTACTTCAAAAGTTGCATTTCCCACAGCTTCTCCGTAATTTTTCACACGAATGACTTCAGAATTGCTATTATTCTGTTGACAAGAAACTGTCAAATCCTCTCTGTCGAATTTGATATCAGCGGGTTCTGGAAAAATTGTTATGTCGTCCTTGACAACAATATTGTCTATAGGATGACAGCCGCTAATAACCCCATAGATAAAGTGATTTGATGACTTGATTTCATTATCCAAGGCACCAATAGCAAGAGAATTGTTTACATAGACGTAGAACTGTCCATCCGTGTTACGAGTTATATCTATGTGATTCCAACCAGGAGTGGGTGGATAATCGGTGTGTCCAAGCATAATCGATTCGTGTGTATCCGTATCTGTTGTTTTCCATAAGTGATACCCTCTTGGCCCGAAACTTATTACGATGCTGTAGCAATTTAATGGTAATTCGTCGCTCCCATACGTTCTTGTATCCAGTGCTAGAAAGTGGATAAAGAAATAATCGCTATCTTCGGTTTCATTTAAGTAGATATCAAATGCCCATGTTCCATAAACCAACGTGCTAGGGTGGTGTGCTAGGTGCCATTCAAATTTGCTTCCTGTAGCCACCAACATATTATTAGTGGCGGAAAAAGTTCCATTTTGAATCGTCCAACCATCGCAATTCCCATCATTGAAATCATCAGACCACACGACCGTAGCAGCACATGGAAAAGGCTGTACCATTGGTGTTAACAGGAACACGATGATACTGGTGACTAATGTTGATATCACCAATTTTTTTCTTTTCGTTCGATACATTGATTTCCCTCTAAATCTCTAAAAGAGTGCAATTCTTTCTTGTCGTAATTTCAGATATAAAAAGTTTTTCAACCTAAATTTGGTTTCTTATAAACCTCTTTGAGGATTGAGGGTGATGAATTTGCTCATATGAATAATAATAATATCGGCCTTTCTTAGATTTAAGGTTTTAAGACTAAGAACTTCGTTAGGTAGATGAGGTTTTTTTCAAAATAATGAGATCACCCATTATTTTTTGACTTCTTGTGTATAAATGAATCACGGGCAAGATCACCTTTATAAACACCCTAGTTGTATTTTTTTTAAGATGGAGTTGTATCATTGGAAGTCTCACGTACTCAATATCCTTGTGAATCCTGTGGTAAACCTACCTCTCGTAAAAGAATAGATCGGAGACCATCACGAAGAATTCGCTATTTTTGCACTTATGGATGTGAATTTAGAGCTCAACCTAAAGGGCTCTTCTTTGGGGGACTTTTTTTCTTTGTCTGGTCGGTCGTTCTGACTGTATTTTTGTATAATTTCACACCCCCTGACTACATGCCCATTTCATTTTTTTTGCATTAGCCGCATTATTGGCAAGTGGTATTCTCTTAGGAGCGATAATTACCCTATCTGGTCTCTATGGTTTTCTCATTCAATGAATATTGTTTTTTTTTGAGGATATTGGATTTTTTTCAATATGGCTTTATAGATAGTCTTTAATCATGGATAGGAAAATCTTGCATGAGAATGGGCTTTATGACAGCCTTCCAGATCTCATACCCCTTGTTATTTAGATGAATACCATCCCATTTAAACAAATCATGATTTATCGTTCCATTACTGTCTAACATTGGATCTACTATGTTTATATATTGTAAATTTTCATTTAATGAGCAATAGTTTTCAATAAGCTTATTAGCTTTCTCCATTTCTGGCCAAAATTTCTTTCTTCTTTTTGGAGGTTTAATAGAAATAAAATAGATTGGGATAGGTTTATAGGAGGTAACTATCTTATCACAGAACTGTTTAAATGAGGTAGCGACCTCTTCTGCTGTTTTTTTCTTTGACATTAAGAGACCAGTTATATCATTCTCTCCTGCGTAAAAAACAATACCCCTTGGTTCATAAGGAACAACAATACGATCCATGTAGTGTGTTACATCCGAAATTTGGGAACCACCGAATCCTCTGTTCAGAACAGCGAGAGGACTCATATCCTCCTCCAAATTTTTCCAATAGACGATGCTAGAACTTCCGGTAAATAGGATCATATTATTCTTAGGTTTAATTTTTGTATCACTTTTTTCAAATTTTCTTATACTCCTTTCCCATAATGTAGGATCTCCCTTCTTTAATTTTCTAAAATTAAAGAGTATTGATAAAAGATCTAGTAGAACACTCATTAATTTAATTCCAGCCTCTCTATTCATTTATAGGAAATAAAATTTTGGTGCTAATAAATTAATTTTTCCAAAGACTATTCATAGAGTTAAACAATGGGAAATTATTAATCTTAGAGAAAGATAGGTATTTTATTTCTTAGGAAGAAAAAAGAATTTCTCGACTTAAAGAATGAATCCCCCCTTTCAATAATCGAGGCTGAACTGATGACTTTGTTATATAAATACCCAGTCCTTTATATAGTGGCCTACGACCCCATTGTTTAAGGCAACTTTAAGTGCGAATCAAACCCTTGTAAGATGACCTTTAAAACCACCCTAGTTCTATATCCTGTCAGAACTCTTATCCTTTACCTAGATTTCGCGATGGGTTAACAAGGGTTTCGATTTAAGCTAGAAAATATTTTTGTGTAGGGAGGACGACTAACTTAGAAAGATGAGGGATCTCGATTTTTCCCTCTAGGGCAACCTCTTAGTGACAATTGAATGAATGAGAACCTCCATAGACCCCTCACGAGTTGGAAACCTAAAAAATGAACTGGAAAAAGCTTTCTCTATTAATAGTTCTACTCTCTATTATATTAAATATATCATTCCCTAATCTACCTCATCCTCAAGAATATATTTCTCAATTGAGTACTAGTGCTGAAGACCCACAGATTTATAGCTTGGGATTGCTCGGTTATTATCCAATGAATGAAGGAGAGGGAGCTTCACTCATTGATCATTCCAATAATGAGAATAATGGTACAGTATTTGGGGCTACTTGGGCTGATGGTATTTTAGGGAAGTCGTTGAATTTTGATGGTGTTGATGACTATGTTCACATTGATGCATTACCCTTCAGCACTGGAAAATTAACGGTTTCTGTTTAGGTTCGTTATGATGCTAATACCTTCCGTTCCTGGCGTTATTCAAATGCTATAATCTGTCAAGATGAATCAACTAGAGTTTTTCAATTATCTGCATTTGGATCATATTTTTGTTGGCATAGATGGACGATTGATCCTGATTTATTTGGAAATAATCCAATCGAACCCAAAAAATGGTATCACTTGGCTGTGACATTTAATTCAACTCATCATGCGCTCTATGTCAATGGAATCCTGAATGACCAACAGATAGGAACTATAGATTTCGATCAAGTCGTACCAATAAATATTGGAAGAGTTAACTGGAATGATTTTTATTTTCGAGGACGAATTTATGAAGTACTTATATTTGAACGGACATTGCTTCCAACGGAAATATGGAATTATTATGTCGAAATAACTGATCTAGAGGCAATTACCTCTTCTTCTCAATTTCTTTTTGATTCAAGTCTAACAATAAGATTCCTACTCTTAATAGTGATACTCATTTCTCTTCTCTTATTGATAAAAAGAAATAAATGAGGATTCATAATGTTATTTTTGTTCTTTCTTTGGTTATGCAGAAAGGATAAAATTAAAATCATCATGAAATGCAATTATAATAATCATCGAAGAGGTGGGTTGTCTCCTGACAAAAAAACTGTTTCTAACTTCTTTCAGTTCTGCTGCATTAATATGGACTTTACTAGGCTTGTCATTATTATTCACATTTAATACAACATCGGTTACTATCAATACTCAATCATACGTTCAACCAATTCAAAAATATGTAGTTCAATGGAATACTACGCTTGGGGGAGCTGATTATGACTGGGCTAACGCGTTAGTCCAGACTGTGGATGGGGGTTTTGCTCTCGCAGGAGGTACCTGGTCATATGGAGCTGGTGGCGAAGATATGTATTTGGTTAAGACGAATGGCACTGGGATTGTGGAATGGAATACTACCTTCGGGGAAACTCACTGGGATGAAGCTATTTCATTAGTACAGACTGTTGATGGAGGTTTTGCCTTAGCTGGGCTAACAGAAACTGGAGATGATACTTATTCTACATGCTTGGTAAAGATAGATAACACTGGTGATGTGGAGTGGAATATTACCTTTTTTAGGGAAGCCATTGGTCGAAGGGGTAACCCTTTGGTGCTGACAACTGATGGAGGTTTTGCCTTGGCTGGATATACTTACCCATATGGAGCTGGTGATAGTGATATGTGGTTGGTGAAAATAACTAGCACTGGTATCACGGAATGGAATACTACCTTTGGGGGAGCTGAATATGACTCGGCTAACGCGTTAATCCAGACTGCTGATGGGGGCTATGTTCTAGCTGGAGAAACTGGGTGGTATGGAGCTAGCAGTCATGAAATATTTCGTGAAATATTGTTATTGAAAACAGATAGCACTGGAGCTGTGGAATGGAATAGAACCTATGGAGGACACGATTATTTCTTGGTTTACTCGTTGGTACAAACAACTGATAGGGGGTTTGCCTTAGCTGGAGATACCTGGTCAGATGAACCTAAAGACGACTATATGCAATTGATGAAGACGGACAGCACTGGAGCTGTAGAATGGACTACTACCTATGGAGGACCCCGAAAAGCCTCAGCTAGTTCGTTGGTGCAGACTGCGGATGGAGGTTTTGCTCTCGCTGGGTGGACTTACTCATACAGTACTGGTTCCTATGATATGTATTTGGTAAAAACGAATAGCACTGGGGCTGGAAAATGGTATACTACCTTTGGGGGAGACTACGGAGACTGGGCTAACGCGTTGGTACAAACCGCGGATGGAGGCTTTGTACTAGCTGGAGTAACCACTTCATTTGGATCTGATGATGGTGATATGTGGTTGGTAAAGGTAATTGAGGCCAAAGTGGAGGGTGTTTCTGGAATAACCCTAGAAGTGGTCGTGATATTAGTATTAATTCTGTTATATTATTATTTTATCCTTCTTCGGGGCAGATTAAGACCTATTAAAAGATGGTAGCGATCAACAATAATTTTTGTGATCATTACGACAATTCTACTCGAAATGGCCACCAATCTGGCTAGTGCCAGGCCCCGAGAATAGTATGGCAATGGTGACAGATGAGTATGTGAACATGAAAGTATTTAATATCCTGTTTATTTTGTTTAGCGTCTTTGGCGGAGTTCCTGCTGTAAGGGTGTAATATAGTCATTCCTAACAAATCCTCAGTAGCCACCAAATCACCATGCCCTGCCCCTTTCACTCTTCTTTTTTTTAATCCTCCTTCATAATCTAATTTGATCGCTTCCTTACATGCGGGACAAAACAGACTGGTGGGGTATTTTATGTCTGACATAGGGTGACTTCAGCTTTTTGGATATTTAAGCTCTATTTTCTATAAATATCACGAGATCGAATTTTAAAAACCTAAAACGAAGTAAAGCTGCTTTTCGTCAACCCCTAGTTTGCAAGGTATCGAGTATATCATTACTCATAACGGAAGTACAAGTTCTTCGAGCCTGTAAACTGTATGCTCAAGTCAAGACAGATCCTTGGGAGGAGTAACCTGGTCTCTGGACATTAGCTAGTATCAAGGAATATCTGAAAAGTATCCCTGAATCTGTTTGGGTTGAAGGATGTGAGTAATCAGAGATATCTCATGGTTTTGTAATATCGTGTGTTTAAATCTGTGATGAATGATGCTTGATTTAGGTTAGTGGAGGGATTCTTCATTTTCAAGCCGTTTAAGACCCTACTGTACACTGATAAAAGATGATAGGATAGCAAACAAAGGTAAAAGCATTATTATTAACACTTGGGGCACTCCTAGAACAACTGAACTGCTAACTACTGTTAGTAATAGGACTATTATGACCACTAGTATCATTGTAAGGATGCGATCCTCTATCTGAATGAATGAGGATAAATGATAGTGTGGGCGTAAACAAAGAAGTACTAATTCAGTACATGTTACTAGAAGAACAGCTGAAACAGCTAAAGAGAACCACATTATAAAATAGATGGTTGGATTAATTAGTGTTGCTACCAGACTTGTTATTATAATCAACGGTGTTTCCCAGAGTAATATAAATGATAAACGCATTATAGCAATTTTTGATACTCCTGAGGGTGTTGAACGATAAAACAAGAAACGACCATCAATATTGAAGAAAGAATATGAAAGTTCTTGGTATATAATGCTTGATAAAGGTGCTAGTGAACAAAAAAGGAAAGTTCCAAATGGAATAAAAACACTGAACTCAGTTGGAAAACCTCGTTCAAAAATTGGTTGGAATAATAGAAATAAGAAAATAGCTAGAGTAGTCATTGCGAGGAATTTTAAAGGCCGTTTTTTTTCCCATTCTTCTAATAACATGATCGTGGCCAGATCTTTAGAATCACCACTATAAAACCTGCAAATAATTTTTTGCATCGATTTTTGGAAAAATCCTGTCTTCCTATAGAAAATTTTGTCTTTAAAATACAAATACTCACTTGGGAGTCTTCTAGGAATTATGATTGCTGCAAGTAGTAGCATTAAGCCTGCCAAGAAAATTGTTAATTGAAATTCTGGATTATTACGAGAAAAAAGGGAGTACACTCCCAATGTAATCCAGCCTAGCGGTGAGAAAGCTTGAAACATTGATTGTTGTAGGAAAATATCAACACTTAGAGTAATAACTGAAATTAAAATAGTACTGATGATAACTAGAAAAGATTTGGAGGAAATCATTTCTTTCCAATCATCTAGGGAATTTATTCCCATTGATACTCCAAATAAACCACCTGTTAAGGATAATATTAATCCAAATATTATTAGCATAGGTATATCAACGATATACAAAGGTAGATTAACCCAAAGACGATATACTAAGTAAAAAGAGACTATGGCGACACAAATAAAGTAATCACGGGAAATTGATGAAGAAAGAAGCTCCCCAAGAAGAAGCTTGTAGAGTGGGTAAGGAGAACTGTGTATCAACTCAGCTTGAGGTGAATTAAGAAAATTAGTACGGATAGTTAACAAACTTGTTATCAAAGCAATACCAAAAAGGAGGAGAACAAAGAAGCCAACAAGGTTAATACCAGTTCCAAATAATACCTTGAGCGAAAAGGCCTCTGGGTTGAGCTCAATCGAACTTGTAGCTGGGGGAGGGACAACAAATACGACTAGAATGAAACTATAGGCAGACAAAATAAAAGGAAAGAATATATTAAACAAGAGATATGTTCTAGGGGTGCCAGCTGCAAAATGACCTCCCCCTGCAATAACTTTCATCCGCCTGAATGAGAAGAATAATTTGCTTAGATTGAATAGTTCGTGTACTTCTTTAAGAATTTTTGAAGATGTCTCTGACACTTTCATCAAATCAGTAATTTTGCAATATCCTCAGAAGGGAGGCCATTTTGGGGAAAAAGCGTGAGATAGGCTTCGTATAGATCAGTACCATTTGTTTCAGTGAGAATATCCTGGATTGTGCCTATACTTAGAAGACATCCTTTATGGATGATCGCTAGACGATCACAAGTTTTCTCAACCAGTGTGAGGTAGTGAGTTGAGAGGAGGATTGTCTTTCCTAATTCTTTCAGACGATCCAATAATCCGACTATCGTTTGAAAAGAATGGACATCTAAAGCTCGGAGTGGGTCATCCAGAAGAATAAGAGGGGGATCATGAATTAGTGTGGCAATCCAATGAACTTTTTGTTTCATTCCCTCTGAAAAACTTCCCAAGGGTTTATCGGCCCAATCTTTCAATCGAAAGAAGTTGAGAAAACGGTCAATTCGTTCAACACTTTTCCTTTTTGGTACTTTATAAAGAATAGCCACCATTGACAAATACTCATTTGCTGTTAAAGTTGGAAACTCTGGTGGATCTTCTGGTAAATATCCTGTTAACCCTTTAATCTTCTGGTTATCCGTATGGCGATCGATAATCATATCTTTAATGGAAATTAAGCCAGTGGTTGGTCGTAAAAGTCCTTTGAGGACCTTTAATAAGGTGGATTTTCCTGCTCCGTTTGGCCCTAATACTCCAAAACATTCCCCCAGCTGAATGTCGAAAGAAAGGTCTGTCAGTGCCTTGATGTTACCAGGATAAACTTTACTGAGATTTCGTATTGTAACAACCATTGTAAACCACTGTCTTTAAGTATAGAGTCATGTCTTCTACATTCGTTTTTCATTCCCAATCGAAAATACTCTTCAGAATATTAAATTTGATTTATTATTTTACCTAATAATTCCATGATAATAAGACTCTTTCCATTGAATCATATGATCAACTTAACACTGAGCGTGAAGTTTCAAAATAAAATAAATTACTATTATGGCGATATATCATCTAAAAGTTCCAGAAATTTAATTTATTTTTGATCAGGGCTGCCAACCTGGCTTAAACCTCTATTTTCGCAATGGAAGGCAAAAGAGAGATTTTAATTGCTGGGTTTTCGCACCAAGAAGTTTAATATAATAGAAGAGTCTAGTTTGCCCTCTAATCATTGTGTATTCCATCCAAATATGAGAAGCTGAAAATCATGTACCAAAAGTCATTTCTCACTATTGGTCTTATTCCTTTTTCCATCATTCTTTTAATTATTCCCTTAATTGGATTATCTTATCTGAATGCAGAAACAAATTCAGTTATGTCTTTGGCTTTGCAACATTCTCCGAACAAGATTGCAGGACAACCATTCACTTTGCAGACTACCCATGTTCTTTCACAAGAGAGTAATGAGGAATCTAAAAATGTGAAAATAGTCATAGATGATTTCCAAAATATTCATGTCGTATGGCAAGATAATGACCCAAATTATGGGGTTGTTTCCCCAAATATTTTTTACAAGCGCTATAATCCATACTTTGGTTTTTGGTCTCCTCCTGAAATCGTTTCATTTGGGAGTGTCGATTATAGTTATCTCCCTTCCCTTGCTACCGATCATTTGGGAAATGTTCATGTCACATGGACTGAACGAGATGCGTCTGGTTATGACATTCTTTATAGAAGATGGACTCGAGCTTCAGGGAGTTGGTCATCAATTTATAATGTTACTAGTCCCTGTAATGGATATTCTCACTACTCTGATATAGAAATTGATAACTTAGGCAATATTCATGTTGTATGGGAGGATGCTAGTGGGTATAACATTACAGGTATTGATAGGGACATTTTCTACCGTTATCTACCTTTTGGATCAAAATTTTGGTCAGAAATTTATGAAATTTCTCGGAGCACATATGAATGTTATGGGCCACAAATTACCATTGACAATGACAACCGTCCTCATGTTGTTTGGTATGAAAATAATAATCCTGCTTATGGGCCAAATTATCAGGTAGTATATCGAAGAGTGAGTTCTGATCCGAGAATATTCGATGTGATCCGTGTGGTTTCTATTGGTAGTGAGTGCGGTAGCGGTGACTCTGCAGATCCTCAGATAGCTTTTGATAAAGTTTCTGACCTTCATTTTTCGTGGCATCAGTATTATGGTGGAATTGATTATGATATTCTTCATAGGAAATTTGATATCGGTAACTCTCAATGGTCATCTGTCTTTAATGTCTCAGCAGGAACATCGGGATATTCGACTCATCCTACTTTAGCCCTTGATAAATCGGGGAATATTCATGTTGCCTGGGAGGATGAGTTTGATTTAAATGGAACTGGAACCGATTACGACATCTTTTACCGTTTTATGGA
>JBHLKC010000106.1:0-10430 GCA_048887065.1 Candidatus Hodarchaeota archaeon | reverse complement strand
GCGAGGGCGAATAAGATGAAGGGTTTGGAAAAACCTTTTTTATATTCCGTTTCCATTTTTTGAAGCAATTTGAGGTCAGTCAGTGATATCAACTCACTATATTAAGTTTATATATATTGAGTTAATATATTTTGTTCAGCTATAAATACTTTTTCTTCGAGGAAAGAATTTCTTTTTGAAAAACTGATGTTCGATATTCATTTTAACATCTGTTCGGAACGTTTAATCTATTATCCAACGTGTAATGTTGCTTTTTTAGGTATAACTAATGTTTGAATATAACCTTGGTTAAATGACATCATAAATAGGAACATATATAGCTTCCTTAATGTATCCAACGTTATACGACATTTCAGACAAAAAATCCAAGAAAAAAATTGATATTCTTCCATCCGAAAAGCGAGGAAAGTTATAAACAAGGCACTTGATCATTTTCGTCAGGAATTATAAAGTATTTTTTCTGATAGTAGCTCTATTATACCCATAGAGGATGCCATCCAAAGTATTTAACATTTTTACAAAACTGGATTGCTAAACAGAGATAAAGACTTTAATTGTGGGTCAAAATTAATTCCAAGGGCAATTTAACTTGAATGTAATCTGAGATCAGACCCATTAAATATTCCTGATGGTTTGCCGTTCTATTGGGAGACAATAATAAAATGAAGGCTTCAAGAATAACTGTTTCAACATTTGGAGCTATCCTCGGAATAGCTGGATTAGAACATGGTGTGGGTGAAATACTTCAGGGGAATAAGGCACCTGAAGGTATTTTTATCCAGTCATGGCCTAATAATCAATTGTATGAGATTTTAAACGGAGAACCCGCAATGACAATAATTCCTAATTACCTACTAACTGGAATACTAGCACTATTAACATCTACATTTCTAATTATTTGGGCCATAAGATTTATTGAAACAAAGCATGGTGGATTAATCTTTATTTTACTCTCATTTATGACTATGCTTGTTGGAGGTGGTTTAGCGGGCCCTATTCTTATTGGTATTATTGTTGGTATAGCAGGAACCAGAATAAATACTCAATTTATCTGGCTGAATGATCATATTTCTACTAGAACTTTTCTAGCAAAAATTTGGATTTATTCCTATGTTGTGAGTGTATTTAGCTGGTTCTCACTATGGCCTGGACTTATTATACTAGGAATTTTTGTTAATGTGACAGAACCATTAATAATAATTTTACTAACCTTACTCAGTTTTCTTTCAATGTTGTTAGCAATCTTTTCTTCTTTTGCTTATGATAATCTTAAAATTCAGGGTTTGTAAGTGTGAAGAGAAATATGTTTTGAGATGTTACTATGTCGCAGGATAAATCGAACAGCTGGCAGTTACCAAGTCGTGGATTCGTTGACTGTTTTGGGTGCTCACCATATAATTCAAAAGGATTGAAATTAAGAATATGGTATACAGAAAAGGGATGTATGAGCTACTATACTATTCCAAGCGAGTATTGCGGATTTAAAGGATTAGCTCATGGAGGAATTATTGCCACTCTTCTTGATGAAGTAGCTGCATGGACTATTATTACTCAGTTATTCCGTGTTGGTATAACACGTCAGATCTCAATTCGTTATTTGAAACCTGTACCAACAAGTGAAGAACTGGAAATTAAAGGAGAACTCATTCAGAATGATGAGCAAAATGCTGTTATCCTTACTAAAATTCGATCTAAAGAGGGGATACTCCTTGCTGAAGCTGAAAGCAAGTGGCTCCTTCCCACATTTTCAACTATTGAAGAAATTACAGGAATTAACAAAGAAGAAATGGAGAAAACAATCGAAAGGATTATAGAGCCTATTCAAGAAGTAATTCGAAAACAAAGAAAGAAGATCAATAATTGAGTAAGAACTTTTCTTTATGTAGGTTATATTAGTCAACTTGAGAGGGAAGAGAATATTTCTTCGATTTCAAATTATTCTAGCATTCCAACCGATTCATCGATAAACAATAGGGCTTCTAGATCTTGTTTTTGTGTAATACGATGGAAAACCTTGTTGAAAAGAAGAACAATAGGAATGAAAAGAATGGAAATTAGAGCGTGAATAATTATATAAAGAAATAAACTAAAAGCATCAAAATAAAACAGTTCACAATAATAAAAATAAGCTGGAATGTAAAATCCAAGAATATACCACAAGAATCCTAAGAAGAAAGCCAAAAACATATTCTTTTCCCGTATTAAAGAGATTACCAAGGTTGTACCAACAAGGGAACTTAAAGATAAAATGAGCTGAATCCATAGTTCTCCTCCATAACCGTGTAAGAAGCAAAAGGTTAATTCATCAATAATTATTCCTAAGCTAGATAAAATAAACGCTATTGATGGTCGAAAATTTGTACCAATTACTATTACAGGAAGAATAGTGAAATAGAAGAATAATGTAGTTGTCCAGTCAAAAGTTACATAGATAGGCCCAATTTTAATAAAAGTTTTTAAAAACAGGAAAGAAGCCACAGACAAAATACAAGCGATAAGAAGTCGGGTTTTTGGTTGTAATGTTTTTATACTGGTGATAATTAACGACTTTAAGCCAGCTTGTTTTTCCTCTTTGATCGGTACCGAGTGAAATAAAGGCCTCACGCTAAAGAAAAAGATTCCACAAGATAGACCAATCACAGAAATTATTATCAATAATGACAAGAGAATACTGTTACGAATATAAGGTTTAATAACACCAGTTTGTTGAGTAACAAGCGTTTCAATGGCATATGAATGAGCTCCTTTAGCTAACTCCTCATGAATATTTAATATTGCGGTACGTTCAAAGTCATCATGAGAATAAAGGTAAATCAATCCGTTTTTTAGATCTGCAACAAAACCATAGCCTAAATTGGGATTTAAAGCTGTTTCTTCCAAAATATCTCGACAGCCTTCAACACTAAGATTGTCATTTATTAACATCGTTTCAATGCCTGTTGCTGTTGTATTATACCTCCCAGTATCGTGTAATTCCCAAGATAACAGTTCTTTGTTATTAAGATTGAAATTAGTAGAAACTAAATAATTTTCTGCGATATTAGTTGTATTTAATTCTCCATCAGAATCCACTGCAATGACCATTGCATTACCTGTTTTATCAGCAACATGAATTTGGTTAGGATTTTGTTCTAGATCAATTAAATTGTATAGTGGCAATGTTTCTCTGACTTCGTTTACTGACGCGCATTCTGCTAACCATTTCGTAAAGATGGCGCCATAATAATCCTCTCGTTCAGGATTTTTGGTTATTGGGGCATAAGAAACTGCGTTTAAATCAATAGCCAATCCTTGATCATTTAAACCAGCCATTGGAACGTCCAGATTGTTTACTATTCTGAATCCGAGAAATACCCTTCCATATTTGGTATCGGTTGCAGGATTAAACCATATTCTCCATTGAAAAGCTTCACTATTATCCTCATTCGCACAAAAAAAGACTGATTGACCATCTGTTACAGTAAAGATAGTACAAGCTGATACTGAATCTATTAATGGTAAGAAACAGATAATTAGGAATATTATTCCAAGATTTCTTCTACTCTTCAAGATATCACTTCAAGATAAGCTGTACTTATCAAGTAGAAAGAAAGTGGTTATAAAAAAGAATACTGATTAAGGCAATAACAAGAATTACTTTAGGAAGCGTAGTTCAGAAGAGGTTTTCTTGTTAATGATTTTGCTAAAAGAATTTAGTTTCCTGAAGATTGGTTCAAAAATTTTAAGTTCTCTTTAGCTTTGATGGGCCAAGACTATTTCTATATTAATTCTTTTGGAATGTTATTCATGACTACTAGAACTATCTCACTCCTTCAAGATACTACATGGACACAGTTCCTTAAACAATTGGTGAATGTTCATATTTAGATTCAAGCACTCTTAGGAAGATAATCAAAATAATAAAAACTGAAATCATGTACAAATTATTTGCGATTTGGAATAAATTATTTCCAGAAAAAATATAACTGAAATTAATTATTAACGATGCATGTGCAAGCATTGCACCCATAAGATTTCGATTAGATAAATTGTATAACGAGTCTATAATGAAAGAATGTGCTAACCATAGAAAGTAAGAATAGATAGTTATTTCTGCCCCTGCTGCTACATTTATTGGTTGATGCCATAACCACCAATAAGACCCTATTATAAAACTGCCAATGTGTCTTCCAAATCTTTTCTGAAGCTCTTCTACAGCAAATCCTCTCCAACCGGGCTCTTCAAAGAAAGGACTAGTAATTATACCTAGAAAAAAGTGGAGGGGAATAATCAAAAATAGCCTGAAACCAAGTATATCCCATTTATCAGGTTGAAGAATATAGAAATAAGATTCTACACCAATAACATAATTCAAGAAATTTGCTAGTATGGTAGACAAGGGGATAATAAAAGTAGCAAGTATTAACCAGAATATTTCTTTCTTCTTTATACGTATTTTATTTAAAATCTTATCTAAATTCACTCCTCCTCCTGAAGCTTTAGTAAGAATAAACAATGCCACTAATGGCCCCACAGCTCCCAAGCTTTGACCAACAATAAGTGGGATTTTGATATCGATCACCTCATATTTCATAAGAGCCATTGGAATCCAGAAAGCCCATGTGTATAGCAATGTAATAACAAAGAATAATATTAATCGATTTCTCATAATAAAATCATTGAAAGGTGTTTGAATGCTTATATTTGAGTCCGTTTCATTATTTCTTGTTTGAGTTGTCATTTCAAACACACACCTTCTTCGCTGCAATCATAATATTCTATATTCGCTTATCTATTTCTTAAATCTTCTTATTGTAGTAATTTCAAATAGAGAACTAGAAAGAATTCTTGTGAATCAAGTAAAAAGCTAGATCTCCGATGCTACTTTTTTATAAAAATTGATATTTTCCTCAATGATTTGCCTGACTGGTAGATGATAAGGACATTTTTCTTCACACTTTTGACACTGGTCGCACTTACTCCAACTTTCCACAGCAGGTGGCATCCAGCGATTAAGGAACTCCTCACGGGGCCATAAACGCCACATCCCTTTGGTAATCATCAGCATTTGAACAAGAATTCCTTGAGGGCAGGGTTGACAATACCCACATTGTCTGCAAACTGTCTTATCTAATTGTCCATGGATAGCCATCATAGTTTGTTTGTCCTGTGGGGTAAGCTCCCATGATCCCTTGACAATTTCTATGATTTCTTCGATTTCTGATATTTTTTCAATTCCTACTACAGGTAATACAGCATCAAATTGTAATAGGTACTTAATTGCTACATTAGCATCCTTTATACTACCACCTGCAAATGGTTTCATCGCGACAAAGCCCACGTCATGTTTTTGGGCTAATGACACCAAATCATCAGCAGGCTCATTTCTGATAAAATTGAAGGGAAATAACACTGTTTCAAAATCCCCAGAAGTGATTGCTCGTTGAGCTATTTCTAGTGAATGGCTACTTATGCCAATATGGTTTATTACTCCTGATTCTAAGGCTTCTTGTGCAGCTTCCATAGCACCGTCAGGTTTGAACACTTGTTCATACGCACTGGGAGTACTAACATTGTGGAATTGCCAGATATCGATATAATCGGTTTGTAAGTTTGTTAAACTTTTTTCTAAACATTTATTAGCCATATCTTTATCCCTCCATCCAGTTTTTGTTGCTACAATTACTTCACCCCGATAATCAATAATGGCTTTTCCTATTCGCTCCTCACTGGTTCCATAAGCAATTGAAGTATCTATATAGTTAATTCCTAAATCAAAACACCGTTGTAACACCTTTATTGCTTTTTCTTCTGTTGGACGTTGGATTGGAATACCACCAATACCAATTCTGGAAACGCTTAGGTTTGTTTTTCCTAATCTTATTGTTTTCATTATTTCGATCCCCGTTACTTTTTCTTATGCTTCCACATAGATTTTAAATTGCAGGTTTTCTAATTCTTGATAATAGTCATTGTGAATGAAAATTACTTTCATTCCAATCTATCCCTGATCTTGTTTTGCAGGAAGAGTAAAAAGAACAGCAAATTCTTCAATTTCGTCTTGTAATTTTGCTAAGAAAATTGCATTCATTGAATATCCGAAAAACAAACAACCAATTCTTAGAGGAAGTGTTTCCCAGCCATTTTGAAGACATTCTTTAGCAATTTCTATTAGTAATCGTTTCCAAGCGTGTGGATGCTCTAATCGTGTTGCTGATCTTAATGAGATTATTTCTTTAGAAGGTTCCTTTTCTTTGTTTACTGTTCTAGGAATAGGAACCCCTGCAGAAACTATCTGACTGTTTTTGATGATTAATTTGTTGTGCTTATTCTGGAGAAAACTATTCTCAAAGAAGTATTTCGCTTCCTCAACACTTGGGTAGACATCACGCATATAATGATCTGCATGGCAAATCTCGATTAGTTGGTCAAGATCGTCTTTTGTTCCTGTTCTACAAGAATATGAGGCAATTTCACTATTAATCTCCCAATTAGAAATTTCAGTAAGGTCTAAGTCAACACTATTAAAGAAAAGATGTTCCTTTTCTATAAACCCCTTCCTTCGAAAAAACTTGATACGTTCATCTGTAGTAGGTGTATTAAATACAACTTCTCCAGCAATTACTTGGGGACGGATCTTGGTTTTTAACCATATTAATAATTCATCAAATATTCTTTCTTGAGCTTCTGGTGGACATTCTGGTAAGGCCCACGGATAACTGATGATATAAGTACCTGGTCTGGCAACCCATTTACTTGTTTGCACATATGCTAAAAGTTGTGCATCCTCCGTTAATACATATCGTGCACTTTGAGGATCCCTTTTTTCTCCTTTGAAGCGTCTTTTAATCTCCTCTGCATCAGCAGGGAGTCCTGATACTTCTGCATAAACCTTTGCTTGTTGCTCTTCTAAACCTTGATTGGGTTCATAATAACGATATATTATTTTCATTCTCTTTCATCTCTTTCCAATCAGATTCATTTTCCTATCTATTAATAACTCGATTTATGATGTTCCAAAAAATTCTCTTTAATCTTCAGATGTTGATATCCATATTGTTAACATGCTAAAACTAATTTTCTTTTTTATTAATAAATTTTCACAATATATGACATTTGTTAACATGTAATGTCAATCATTGTAATCATATTTATTTAATTTACTATAATGGCGAAAGTTTATTTACATTGAATTTGTTATTGGTTTGAACAATATTTCAAATACACCTGATAAAATTCCCTATATTTTTTCCTGAGTGTCATATAATGAAGAATACAAACAATGTAGACAAAGATTCAAGTGATTATTGCTTTTTCATTACTTATAAACCTGATAATGTGAAAATTGTTTCAAAAGAACAATTTGATTTAATAAAAGAACACTATCTCATTTTTAGTGCCCTTAAAGATAATTTGATGAGTGTAAAAGATATACATAATCTTTATCAGGATCGAAAAACAGGAAATTACGCTTATACACTAAAAACAATCTATCGTCATTTAGAAAAATTACAAAGAGCGGGATTAGTGACCGCTGCTGGTTATCGTGAGAAAATAGGAAGTCGTTCTAGTGAAAAAGTCTATTCTAGAACTGCTAAAATCTTTCATCCCAAGTTAGATGAAAAAGAATTAGAAATGTGGGAATTAGAGAACAGAGACAAATATTCTCAGGTACTTCGGACTGTATTGAGTGAGTTATTAAATACCTCAGAACCTGATAAAGACACTTTTAATTCATTTTTCAAGCAATTTTCTAGCTTACAATTCCAAACAAAACAGAATTTAATCGCTAAAGCAGAAAAAAATTCAAAATTTGCTGAATCACTTAGTCAAATTGACATAGCTCAATTAAATTCCATTACTGAAATAGCCAGTCTCATTAAAGTATTTTTACAACAGCCAGATTTACTAAATCAGCTGCAAAGTCTCTTGAATGTGAAGGAATCTAAGAAAGGAAAATGAATTCTCATTCAATCTCTATTTTTATCAATAAATTACGATCCTGATTGACTCATGAAACTCCAATTGAGTACGGATCCATAGCTTCAGAAAAATATTCTCATGATGATCTTGTCTTAACATCCTAAAAGGAAAAAGACTCCTAATAACTAGTTTAAAATCCTAATATTAATAATAAAATCTTTATCTAAACAGGATTATTAGATAAATCGATCAAACATTTCTGTTTTTCTCTAAGGATACCTTTTACAATTTCTTGAGTTATCTTTCTCGATGTTTCTATGTTATTAGGCATATCATAATATCGATCTAAATCAAGAGGGGGGCCAAAATAAATTCGTACTGGAGTTTGAAAGTTCAAACGGAAGAATTTTCCGACAGGAATAATGTTATTGGTTCCAAAAACAAAGGTTGGTACTACTTTTGTTTGAGGACCTGCTAATTTGGCAATCCACCCAGCACCGATTTTTATTTTATCATGTTGAAATTTTCCTGTTTTTGATCTCCCACCTTCAGGATATATTCCAACCGATTCATCATTCCCTAACAGTGTGAGGGTTTTACGAATAAATTTTTCTCGTTCTACTGATCCACGTCCGACAGGAAAAGCTAACTCGTATTTTGTCCACCTAAACATAATTTTTTTCATAAAATCAGCAGCTCCTGTGAAACGAATGGCTCGTTTAACAGGAAACGCCGCCACAGCAGTAAAAACAGAGTCAATATGGCTTAAATGATTGGAAGTGAATAACGTAGGAACACCTTCGATTGGCAAATTCTGCTTGCCATGCACTTCAAAAGGAATAAACCAGAAAATTAATCTGGCTAGATTTAATAAAAAATAGTGGATAAAACGTCGACGAAATCCAAGTTTCTTACGAATTATATACGGTTCCACTATCAATTCCTCAAATTTAGTGAATTTTCAACCTTTCTAAAATTATTTTTCTATAAAAAACGAAAAAGATGCTGATAGGGTTAATGATTCGATATATCTAGTAATCAATAAAAAAGGGATATAAACTTGAGTGCTATAGATGAAGTTTTTGTGATATAAGATTCAGGGATTTATCTTTCTCAAATAACAGGATTTTCCGTCATTTTTTTGATAATCGTTGTTATAATAGCCTTTCTTATATATTTTAATTTAATGAATTTAATTATTTATTGAATGGATTTGGGATCAATACAGGAGTCTTTTTCTTGTATTCCTCATAATCGGATTGATCACCCCACTTTTCATCAGCATGTCTCTCAAGTAAAGGAATACCACTTACCTTGGTCAAAAGTAATGTTACAAAAACAGGAGAAATTAATGTTACCCATCTCCAACCTTGAAGTGTTGGAAGTGCAATTATTGCTATACCTATCCAAAGAAGAATCTCTCCAAAATAATTAGGGTGTCGTGATATTGACCACAATCCTGTATTAATGAATTTTCCTTTATTCTCTGGGATAGATCTGAATCTACTCTTCTGATAATCAGCAATAGCTTCAAATCCAAATCCTATGATCCAAATTATAAGACCAATTAAACCAATGAATCCAAATTCTACTTTTTGTTCCACTGTTATAGCTGCTAATGCAGCTGCCAAAGTAAAACTGACCCAAAGTCCTTGGAGGGTCCATGTTAGCAGAAAACTTGAACCTGATTCTTTGATCTCCTTGAAACGTTTATCCTCACCCTCCTTCATAATTCTCCTGAACAAGAATGTCCCAAGACGAATCGCCCAGATCATAACCAATATCATCAGTAAAATAGATCGTATATCGATTTCTGGACTCATAACAACCGATAAAGTTATTACAGTAATGTAAGTTAAAGAGCCAGTTAGATCAAAAAATTTCTCTGTATTTTTAGCATAAGCAGGTATAAAAGCAATCCATTGAATTATAAAGGCAATAGCTACCCCTAGTGCAAATAACGGTATCCCACTAAGAATAGTTACACCTCCCTGGCTTCCTGCAAGTGCAAGACATGAAGCGATGAATAAAATTATAAGTATAATAACTAGTGACCTGATATCATTCTCGTTCATTTTTAATTCTCCATTGTTGTAAAATTTATTATTTTTCTATTTTTTCTCAAAAATAAAAGGATTTATTGCTAGATAGAAATTTGTGACTGCTTAGATCAGTTCATTACTTTTTAGTATAAAATTATTGGGTTTTTAGATAGCTCAACGGGTTGTTAGGAACATTTTCTAATCTTCTTTGATTAGGTCATTTTTCAACTTTGATTGCTGAAATATTAATTCTTATAGTGATCTATAACAGACCCAGCAAGATTATTTAAACCATCTTCAAATGAGGAAACTTATGTTGAAACAAAAAGAAGTTCTTGTTCTTGGAGCCACAGGCTATATAGGTTCAAGACTTGTACCAAGACTCTTAAAAAAAGGGTACATTGTACGGGTGGGGTTTAGGTCAAGGCATAAACTTAATATGCGAATATGGAGCCATCATAGAAATTTAAAAGCAATAAACCTTGA
>JBHLKC010000105.1:0-10451 GCA_048887065.1 Candidatus Hodarchaeota archaeon | reverse complement strand
GGAATAGAATTAGCAGCATTAATCCGATCCAAGAAGATAATGCCTGGTTCACCACTTTTATGAGCCATTTGGACAATCTTCTTGAACACATGTCGTGCATTAATGCGTTCTACTTCCACTGAGTTTCGAGGATTGATCAAAGGATAATCTTCATCCCTGATCACTGCTTCCATAAATGACTCAGTTAATGCCACAGATATGTTGAAATTATTCAGAGCATTTGGATCGGATTTACATTCAATGAAATCTAATATATCGGGATGATCAACTCTCAAAATCCCCATATTAGCACCCCGACGACGATTGTGGACTAAAATGCCATTTGCAACGAATTTTTCTGAAGAAAGAACTTCGATATCCATTGTGTAGGCTTGGGTCCATTCTTTTTCCTTTATCTGCGTAAAATAGTATTTTGGATCAGAAATTTTTGTAAAATGCTCATCGTTCTTAACAATCTCAAAATCATCTTGTAATTTCTGTAGCCTCTTTCTCGTTAGGTTTCTTCTAGAAAATGGGTTTTCTGATATATAGTGATAAATTGCTCGATAGAATCTTCTATTAGCTCCTCGATTTCCTCTTCCTCTCCCTGATCCTCTTCCAACGTATGTGTAAAGATTTTTCAATCTTTTACTCTGGTTTGGGATAATATCATTGTATTCGAAAGGTTTTTCATGAAATCTTGTATCCAATAACTCTTTTTTTCTCTTTGATAGGAAACCAATCTCCTTTTTAAAGATTTTAATACTCCGATCTGAAATTACTGTTAAGGTGTATATTGGTTTATTTCCGAAATGATTAGTTACTTTTTTTCGTTTGCTATATCTGGAAACAATATTCAAACCAAGTAACAGATGCTGTAATTGTATAATTAGTTTCTTTGACGTAGAACACAATCTAGGATATCCGTAAGAATGTACGCTTCCATCTCCTTCAAAAAGACCTCGTACAAATGCTTTTGCTACTTCTGATGAGGAGAGAAAGATTTCTTCAGGAATAAACGCCTTTGATGAGGACTCCTTTTTCCAGTTCATTTTCTTAAAATAACGACATAAATCATGAGAATAGAATACTAGGTCGCTCCAAGTATCGCTATCTTCTTTTCTACCGAGTTTTAAATCAAAACTAGAATTCAATAATTTTTCAATTCTTTGTATGAGGTCTGAATCTTTATTATCGACACTAAAAATTATTCTTCCCCCTGTACTCAGGCAACCATCTGCCATGTAAAGTCCTAAGAGCTCACCAAGTTCAGGGGTCATTTTTTGTGGAATCTTAATGGGTGAAGCATTGAAGTGTTGTTCATCTAGTTTTGGTAGTAAGGTATCTTTTCCAGTATGTCCTCCTAATACTAAGACTACCCAGTCTCCTTTCCTGATATCGTGAGCACTTCTCCATACTTTGCTACCATTTTGGTCTATACAAGCAACTTGATGATTCAAAGTAACATCGATTTCTATTCCAATCTCTGTTTTAAGGTTGATTGTTTCAGCTAAACCATTATCAACTGAAATTAAAGCATTATTATAGGTATCTCCGTCAAAAACCAACTCTTTGGTGAAATTCTCTCCCATCGGTGGACAATCAAGTAATTTACCAATTTTTACTACTCCATTTTTAGTCCTGATAAGGCTTTCAGCTGATAAACATCCGCCTTGTTTGATAATTTCCGTTGCAGAATTAAAAACTGTCATAAAAGAAATTGGCCCTGAGGCTACTCCTCCAGTGGTCTGTACTTTATCATTCGTAGGTCGCAATCTCGAAAAAGAAAACCCCGTCCCTCCTCCGGACTTGTGAATTAGTGCAGCATTCTTTATCGCCTGGAAAATTGAATTCATATCATCATGAACAGGTAATACAAAACAAGCGGAGAGTTGATTGATCTTCGTACCTGCGTTCATAAGCGTTGGGGAATTGGGAAGAAACTCAAGTGAAACCATCAATTCATAAAATTTTTCTTCGTAATGTGAGGGATCACCGCCATATCTAGATTCATTGGCTGCGATGGCCCTAGCGACTCGTCTAAATAATTGATTTGGGGTTTCAATAATCTCTCCACGCTCATTTTGAAGAAGATATCGTTTTTCTAGGACAATTTTTGCATTAGTAGTTAAGAATGGAAGTTCTGATTTTGTGTCTTTTTCTGGATCATTTGATACAAGGGTCATGTTGTAATTCACTTAATCCTGAATTTAATGAGTTTTATGGGGTGAAATATGTATATTTCGTGAGACATAACAACAAAAAGGCAAATTCTCATAATAAATTAGGTTCACTAGAATATAGAGAAATAGCATTTAATAACCCAAAAAATACTTATTCTTTGATACTCATCGATCAGAATTTTAGACTAATAAAATCTTTTATTAACTTAATCCTACGAATCTATAGAGTAGTACCCAGCTATTTAAAAAAAGAATGAAGAAGAGTATTGTTTTTGTTGGCACTAAATTCAATATAACTACAACAGATATGCAATTCTAACGATTCGTCCTTAATTTATTTTTTATAGAAATGAGTTCCCTCTCGACTATAATCCCTCCTTTAATACGTGAAAGGGACATTTGTTTATGAAGAATTTAATTCTAGAATACAAAGCTTGAATTATAGTAATTTATGGCCAAATTTCCAAATAGTAGATCTAGATAGAAAAGAAAGATGTTAATCGAAATCTAAATTTCAAATTACATTATTTAATGTCTTTTTATTTTCATATTTAAAAATTTAAAATGATCCTTAACGAATAGGGTACTAATTACAAAATACGCGAATATTACCTCGGAATTATGTTGATTTTAAACCATAGAAAACAGTAATTCTGGTAACCACAAAATGAGGTTGAGTAAAAAATGATGAAGCTAATTACAGTCCATCTTCCGAACGATCAAGTATCAGGGCTTGATGAACTAGTCCGAAGTGGCCGTTATCCCAATCGTAGTGAGGCTATTCGTTTTGCTATCCGTGATATGCTTAAGGATGAGCTTTGGAGCCTCCGTGGCACATCTCTCTTACAACACGCGCGAGAGACATACTAATATTCTAGCATCCAATTCATAAAAAATTGGGTGCACGAAAAATCACGATAGGATCCATAAAACGTTGGCGAAGTGTTAAGAATCGAGTACCGATTATTGGAATCGACGATGGGGGATTTGATCGTTTTTCTCTTGAAAACATAAAAATTCCAGTTTTTGGCGTAGTTATGAAAGGATCAGCGTATGTTGATGGAATCACCCAATGTCAGATTGATAAAGACGATCCTCAAGTTACGACCAAAATTATCCAAATGATCTTGGAGTCTTCACATCATCCTCAACTTCAAGCGATTTTTCTCCAAGGAATCACGATAGGGGGATTTGGTGTATTAAATATTACTGAGTTGCATGAAAAAACAGGTATTCCAGTTATTGTGGTTCTCAGAAAGTATCCTGACTATCATAAAATTCATAATGCCTTGAAAAAGACGTTTCCAAATGATGACGAAAGATGGTTAAGCATTGAACAGGCTAGAAAACCAATTAAGGTTCAAGAAGACCCACTCCTTTTTTTGCAAATTGCAGGAATTCATTTAAAAGACGCTTTTCTCCTGATCAAGAAGTGCACTGTTGTAGGAACCATACCAGAGGCTTTAAGAATCGCTCACTTTATTGGAGCTAGCAATTACCGCTTTTTAAACCGTGAATGAATTATATCTTTTTTAAGATCATTTATCTTGCCTAGGAGGAAAAATTTCTTCATAGAGGAGAGTTAATGGTGCTAATATCCAAATGAAAACTCCTCCAAGTACAAATAAAGAGAAATTATTCGTTAATTTCATGATACTGATTACAATTAAAACAACACAGAAACAAAGAGCAAGAAGAGAATTCCGAACAACGCGTACTTGACGATTCCAAACGCTTCCTTCACTTAATGGCGTATTTTTAAGTAATATTCCTTCTATTACACCAGATATTAAGAACAAAAATGCTCCTAATGAAAATAAATAGAATGGTATCAACTGTAAAAGACGAGCTATCAGGTTTTGTTTTCTAGGTTCCCAGATAATAGCTAAAAGGGCTGCAATAGAGTATGATACTCCTACTAATATAGGCATTAAATATCCTAAATGAAATCCTAAAACATCTGCACGTAAAAATGGAATGTCACAGAGCATCATTAAAACTAGAATAGTCATCATCAATACAACACTGACCCCTGAAAAAAAGGCCATAGCATTCAGAATTAATTCAAGTTTTTTGAACCAACTAAGACCAGTAGAATACAATATTGTACGAAGTCGAATACGAAGAATACTACAAGCTCCATGAGCCCATCTCCAAAGTTGAGCAATCTGTGCTTTAGCTGTCTCTGGAACTAGGCCATAAGAACCAACAAAATTAAGAAATTTCCCATGATAACCTTTTGATAATATTTTCATGGATGTATCAATATCTTCGATTAATGTTTCCTCAGAAAAACCATTTACTTCAATTAATACTTCCCTTCGAAAACATCCCGTTGTACCATTGAAAAGTACGACTCCTCGTTGATCTTTTGCTGCTTCAAACACCTCATAGAATTGAGAATATAAAATTGAGTTGGCAGCTTGATACAATCTTTGCGTGTTCCTATAAGAAACTTTAGCTTGTATGTAACCGATCTCCTCTTTCCAGATGAATTCAGAAAATTCAGTGAGTAAGGTAGGAATAGGAATATGATCAGAGTCTAAAATGACAATAAAATCGCCTCGTGTCTTATGAAGAACTGCATTGATATTTCCAGCTTTGAATCCTCGAGTATCAGGTTTATGAAAAAATTTTATCTGATTTTCCTCACAAAACTCCATTAATTGTTTAGTAACTTTGGGGTCCTGACCATTATCACTAACAATAATTTCATAATCATCATAATCAATTTTTAAGGTTTCTAGTAATGTATTTTTCAGTACCGAGAAAGGAGTTCCATGAGATGGTATAATAATACTGAATGAAGGGCGTTTTGTGGGACTATGTCTTTTGTTCGTTGAATTAGACCGAAATGCAAAGGCACCTGAGATCATATAAAACAGATAGAACGCAAATAGGTATCCAATTAACTCAACTATCAAGAGTAAACAATTTAAGAAAATTCCTAAAAGATCTGAATACTTCAGTATCAGAAAAATACTTGATACCATGTAAACTGGAATTAAGACAAAAATTATTACAGAAACCACAGAGGTAATCCAAGATAAACTGCGATAGACCCACATTAGAAATCGCTTCCAGATAGAGATTATTTGGACAATGTAACTAGTTGCACTTAAATTGTATGGAAACTGTTAGTTTTTCATGATTTTTTATAGAAGAGTTAGGTTTTGTTATTAGCAAATCATTTCCCTCTGCTGACTAGATTCTGTTGATTAAAAATCGAGTTTTCCAGCTAGAAAATCAGCCCAACCTTGGTTATATTTTTCAGGTGAATTTATATGATTCCAATAAACAGGAGTATCTGGTATAAATCCATGAATAAGGCCCTCTTTAGCTAATGTAGGAAAAATATCCTTTTCTAATGAACAAACTCGCTTCTCGATATAATCGAAGATCTCTGGTTCAAACGCATAAACACCTGCATTAAGATAGGTTAATCCTTTCTTTCCACTTTCTATAAATCGTGTAACTAATCCTTGATTCTCATCGAAATCAATTTGTCCACTGCCTTCATTTTCTAAAATAAACATTGTAGCCAATCCCCCTTCTTTCACATTTTTACGATGGAATTCCAACATAGCACTTAGATTTACATTTGTAATTAAATCACCATTTAACACTAAAAAAGTGGTCTTAAACTGTTTTTGTGCATTTAATACAGCTCCCCCTGTGTCTAAAGGCTTCTCTTCAGCTATAAAACTTAAATTTACATCAGGAAACTTCTTTTCTGAGAATTGTTGTTGAATATGTTCTTTAAGATAACCTACACTCAAAAATATATCTAATAAAGCATGTTTCCGTAAAAGATCGATACTATATTCTATGATTGGTTTATAGCCTATAGGAAGCATTACTGCAGGAGTTGCGACCGAAATAGGACGAAAACTAGTTCCACGACCCCCACATAATATTAATGATTTTATAGTGTGTGCTTCTAAAGCAACTTTTAATGCTTGAATAATAAACTGTTTCACATTACCGTGTCCCGCTACCTCAACGAGATTTAACCAAAAATTCTCAGTAAATTCTATTGTATATTTATGGATGTCCTTGCTTTTCATTGGGATTCACATCCCAAAAGGATTTATTATTCTTATGAAGTTTTAATATTTATTTTTCACGTTCCACCAGAAACTTTACTAGAATCATTAAGAAATCGAAAAGTTCTTCCGAGGCTGTATCATCTTCATCTAACTCGCTCTGGATTGCGGTCAATTCATTTAAAGAATTCTCCAAGTATTGATCACGCATTTGTTGTACTTCATCATTAACAGAACGGAAAATCTCTAAAATTTGTTTAATATCTTCCTCTGTTTTTTCACCAACAGGCTTATTATAAATTTTCTTCAGTTTTGGAGCATTTTCAGTTTTCAATGCAAAATAAAGGAATAGATTTCTTTTTGATTCCTGAATATCCCAATATGGTACTTTTCCAAAAGCTTCTTGATTTCCATTTACGTCCAAATAATCATCTTGAATCTGAAATGCGATTCCTGCGGTAACAATCGCTTTATGTAATCTATCAGTAAATATATCCTCTCTTCTTCCTGCAAAGCATCCTAATTTCACACATCCAGCGAATACAATAGCAGTTTTTAGCTCCATAATCTTTATTATATGGTTTAAATCAAAATTAAAATTCTGATTCAGCCTATCTTCTAGTTCAATAGCATTCCCTAAACTAACCTGATATGAATAGTCGAGTACGAGGTTTAGTGTGGGTTCCTTTTTGAGGAGGGTTAAGGCATAAGCATGTAGGATATCTCCATCATGAAGTGCACGATCAACTCCATGAAGCACATGAAAAGCTTTTCTCCCTCTTCTTAATGGAGCACCGTCAATCAAGTCATCATGAATTAGTGTCATATTGTGTAATAACTCAATTGCAGTTGCAGCATTAAATGATCGTTCCATGGCTTCCTCACGATAATCAGTATCCTCTACTAATATCTTTGTTGTCATCGCAATTAAAGCAGGCCGTAGTTGTTTCCCTTTTGTTGTTAGAATGAAGTCACGTATACGCTCTCTTGTAGGATTTTCTAACCCCTCAATAGCTTGAGAGATTTTTCTAACTAGATTATCCATAATTTCTTCATCAATGAACTGTTGTAACACTAAAAAGACCTCTCTCTTCATGTAGGAAAAATTAATCCTTCCTACAGAGCTCTGTTAGCTGGTTGCATCTTCTTCTAAGAAGAGGAACGTTAATAGTCGGATTTCCAGTTTATATTTAATAGGTTTCCTTAACCATAGGCTTTTTCTATTAATATTATTAAGATACTTATTTAGATGAATGAATCATTACACACCCAAATCTGTCCAAATTGTATGAGAATAACTCCAACAAAAAGCTATTGCATCTTTTGTGGGGAAAATTTGGAAAACACAAAGAACTGTCCTCGCTGCCAAGCTTCAGCTCCTATATATGCCAATTTCTGCCCCTACTGTGGACAACCTAACCCTTCTGTTCCTTACGAATTCGCTATTAAAGAAAAACCACAGATCAATCAATATCTCGTCCGATTTCGTGCAGCAATAATAATCATATTTCTTCTTTCTACTTTTTCTTTAGCACAAATCTTAATTGGTTCTTTCGTAATATTACTCTTCCCAAATGACCTGGCTCCTGACTCATCTGAAATTGACTTGATTAATCTTTTTTCAATGATACTTAGTTCTATCTTTATGATATTCTTCTTAACTAGATGGACACCTTTTTCTTTCCAGAAGGATCCCCCTGTAAAGAACAATGTTTCAACTGTGATCATCTTACTTGTTATACTTATCGTTTCTGTTTCTATCATTGAGATTGTAATTATATTCGTTGATTTTGGTTTAGATATAATTCAATTAAGTCCATCCAGATCCTCCCCTTACGACACCTATTTTATGAATCCTATAAATATTATTATATTTTTGTTATTGGTTGTCCTTGTAGGGCCTATATTAGAAGAACTTATTTTTCGACGTTTTGTTATCTCATTATTATCATCATATACTCGCTCAAAATTCGTAGTGCTCACTATTAGTGCTCTCATGTTTGGACTTACACATACTCCTGCTGATATAATAGATGGTTCGTTACGATACGCAATCTTACATTTAATTGCAACTTTTCTCTTAGGCTTTATTCTAGGAATAATCTTTCTTGCTTTTAACTTGAAGTATGCTATAGTTTTTCATTCCTTTTGGAACATATTTTCTTTTATAAGTCAATTACTTATCATTAATGGGTATGTTGAGTTAGTTGACTCAATTTTATTATTTTTTTTTGCTATAACTGCAATTCTGGCTTGTTTTATACTCTTTCATTATAAAACTTCCTTACAGAATGGTATTAAAGGAATTAGGAGACCACCTAAAAGAGAATTCCTTATCATATGCTCAAATTTCACCATAATCATTGTATACGAAGTATTTCTACCCTTAGTATTATTCTCATTTAGTTTAAATATCATCACGGCTGGAGCCATATTTCTAAGTCAAGTTATTGGATTTTTACTAGGATTAGTATTCATTGACAGAGAAAAAAGAGTCTATGGATTCATAAATCTAGGTTCTTAATCTGGTAAAATCCTATTAAACATCTTTTTAACCTATTAAAATCATCCGAAATATAAAAATTCTTGATGATATTAGTTCAGTGTAATAAGGATGAATAGATAGTTAAGATTTTATGATTAATTCATTATTAGAAGGAATCAAAATTAATTATGCTATCCTAAATGCTTTTTTTTATCAGAAAAATTAGGTAAGTATTTCATTTTAGAAAAATAGAAGAAAAGAGCAATTTTCAATGTGAAATATTGAAGTGAGTTCTAGGATCCTCAATAAAGACGGGAACAGCTGCTGCTCCACGTTTCACTTCTATGTCATTCATTCCAAGAATCCGAACGATTTCTTTAAACCTATTTCGGATAGTTACTGGAGTTGTTTTTGCAGCACGTGCAATTTGCTGTTGTGTTCTTCGTTCACCAGTTTTAACCCCTGAAATGTATAAACATGCAGCTGCTATGGACATTGGATTTTTTCCTACGGTGATTCCGCATTGCCTTGTTTGTTTCGCGATTTTAACAGCAGTCATGCGAGTAGGCATTGAAAGTGATAATTCTTCACCTAAGCGATGGATTAGGGCTTCATGTCTACCTGAATCAGGTTTTGTCTGTAGATGTTGTATAATTGTTCTCACGCAACGACCAAGCTCTTTAGATGAGACATTCGCGTTGATAGCTACATCTTTCAAAGTCAGAGGGATACTGGTTTTGCGACAGGCTAAATAAAGGCTGGCTGCGATCATTCCATCAATTGATCGTCCACGAATGAGATTCTTTTTCAGACATTGACGATAATAAGAGCTAGCCATTTGTGCAGTTCGATCAGGAAGCTCCATCTGGCTTTTTAATCTTTTTAACTCTCGTAAAGCAATACGAAGATTTCGGATTTCGCTCTCATGAGCATGATTATCGACATTTGTTAATCGATTGTATACTAGACGTTTTGAAGATGATAATTTTCTACCTTTGCCATCTTTCCGAGATTTACTGATTTGGGTCTTGATTCCAAAATCTGGTTGAAGTAAAGATAATGGGGATCCACCCCTTGAACGATCCTGTTCCTCTTGGTAATCGTAAGCTCTCCACTCTGGCCCTTGGTCAAACATTAATGCATCTACTACTACCCCACAACACGCACAAATCCACTGTCCTGATCGTGGATCGGAAACTATGTTATCTGCAGCCCCACATTCAGGACATTTTCGATGTCGCTCATTATCAAGTTTCTGTACCATATCCATCGTGAAACCCCCCAATCTCGACTTTTAATGATTATCTAGATAAAACATCCGAAAACTTTTTTCGGGAGATGTTTTTCCCAGAATTATTTAACAACAATATGCTCATTAATCCATTTATTTCGACAAGTTTATTGATCTGTTTATCGAATAAAATATAATTACTTATAAGAGATGGACTTTTTCCTCTCTAGTCAAATCATCCGACTAACGGAAAAAGTCACTAGTGATGTTTTGAAACTCCTTCTAATTCTGTTCTTAACTAGATTTATGGCTGGTGATTGCTTAGTAAGTGCCTAATATATAACTCCCCAGCACGATATGAACTTCGGACAAGAGCCCCAGAAACAACATAAAGAAAACCCAT
The DNA here is from genome assembly GCA_048887065.1 of Candidatus Hodarchaeota archaeon. Classification (GTDB taxonomy): domain Archaea; phylum Asgardarchaeota; class Heimdallarchaeia; order Hodarchaeales; family Hodarchaeaceae; genus Hodarchaeum. Next base: position 124 of record JBHLKC010000105.1, on the reverse strand, counting down.
TCTCCTAGCTATTTTTTCCCAATACTTAAATTTATGGGGTTTTACGTACTCAACTACAGCAAGATTCTTACGTGAGGGTTGAAGATATTGTCCAAGTGTCACAATATCAACATTTGCACTTCTT
>JBHLKC010000104.1:6845-10459 GCA_048887065.1 Candidatus Hodarchaeota archaeon | reverse complement strand
GCCTGTGCTTCTTTTGCTACTCTTTTGATTTCATCTAGCGAAGTAGTTCGTCCAAAAGAGATATTGTCTGAAATTTTATCTGAAAATAGAAATGTATCCTGTTCTATATATGATATTTGACCACGAAGAGAATCCAATCTCCAATCTCGTATGTCAACATCATCGATCAAAATTCGACCTTCATCAGGATCATATAATCGAGAGATTAATTTCGTTACAGTAGTTTTTCCTGAACCAGTTGTTCCCACTATAGCAACTGTTTGCCCAGGCGCTACGACAAAACTGAGGTTAGATAAAACATTCTTATCAGATCCTGGATACTTAAATGTCACATTTTCAAATTTTATATTGCCATTGATGTTTTTATCTACACCATGAATATTTTCATCAATATCAGATTCCTTTTCCATTATATCAAGCAGGCGTTCTGCGCCTGATACCGCCAATTTTATTAGAGCGAAGACCCAGATCGAAATAAAGGTTGGAAATCTCAGATTGGAAATAAGCCCGACATAAGCAATAATCATTCCAACAGTCATACGTTCTTGAAAAAATAGAAATATTCCATGAGCCAGTCCTACCGTGATCGCTAACCCAATTAATAATAACGGGACATATTTTGCCATGATTTTCCCTTGCATGACAAATGCATCCCGATAGCCTTTAGCATTGTTGAGGTAACGATTCATTTCATATTCTTCTGATGTACTTCCTTTGACAACCTCTATACCTGAAAGTGTTTCATTCAAAATAGCGTTCATTTGACCAAATTCTGATCGTAATCTATCACTAACCGGTCCCAATCTTCTAGTATATCCTCTTAAAGTAATTAAGAACAGTATTGTGAATAGAAAGGGTGTTATTAATAGCTCGCTTGGATAGAAAAGGGCAATAAACACTATTGGGGTAATTAAATTCATGAATGACTCGAACAACAATGAAAGACCAGGACTGATCATGAAATTAAGCATTCGAACATCATTAGTGGCTCTTGCCATGATGTCTCCAATACGTTGAGAGTCATGAAATGATTGACTTTTTCCAAGCAAATTAACGTAAAACTCATGACGTGCTTCTTTCTCCATTCTTTGAGCCAGAGTCTCACGAACGAGATTTGTAATCAGATTAAGTATTGGCGATCCCACCGCAAATACGATGAATAGAATAGCATAAGTGGGAAGATTTGATCCTTCTCCCTGAGCAAATTCATCTAAAGCCATTCCTATTATAACCATTAATCCAGATCCTAATGTGGCAGATAAAATGGTTCCGATGAAAACAGCAAAGACTATTAACTTATTTGACCCTGCAAACATATGTGAAATAATCCAATAACGAGGACCTCGTATTCTAGCGTTTACAAATTTATCCTCCTCAGGGGAGAATTCTGCTTTAAGCCTCACAGCTTTTTTATTCTTCATAATTGGCTCTATTTCCTTCATCATTTTTAATACTCTAAATTAATCATTAGGATATATTTAATGGCTTTTTATTCGAGAAAAGTGTAAGAATGGCTTTAAATGGATGATTATGCGAATCTAGATAGCTAAAAAAAGAGTTTTTATCAAATAATCGAGAAAGAAATAGCAATATTTTTAGTTCCTAATATTTCCTTATTTAATCGTAATTCTTATAGAGCCTAAAAAAAATTAAATATTTTCCATAAGAACTAAATTGATTGCAATAGTGTGATGATTAACAGAATTGTAAACAATATTAGAGAAAGTAGATATGAAAATGATTATCGATCAAGGCTATGAAAAATCAGCTCATTTATATGACATATTTGATAATAAAGATAATATTAATTTTTTCTGTCACTATGGAGAAAATGCGAAATCAGTCCTAGATATAGGAGCTGGAACAGGAAGAATTGCTATCCCATTAGCGGAAAAGGGAGTAAAGGTCATTTGTATTGAACCCTCGCCAGCTATGAGACAAGAATTTAACAAAAAGATGAATTTTAATCGCAAATTACGTAATAAAATTACTCTTATTGCTAGCGATGCTCAATCATTCAAATTAAAGGATAAGTTCCCAGTAGCATTTCTTTCAGGTAGCTTTGACCATTTTTCTAGTGATGAGGTGAAAATTTCTTCGCTCAACAATATTAACAATCATCTAATACCTTCAGGAATCCTTGTTTTCGATGTGTTCATTGGACATATGAAGGATTCACCATTATCTCTCATTGACACTACCAAGAGGGGAGAATTAGAGTACCAACGATTTATTGAACATATGATTCTACCAAAGAATAAAATTGATGTTCTACTAATTTATAAAATTTTGAAAAATGGGAAAATTATTGAAGAAATTGAACAAAAATCATCTGCATCGGTTACAACAAGAAAAAATGTTCATAAATTGTTAGATAAAACTGGGTTTAAGATTCAGAACGAATACAAGAATTATGACTTCTCACCTTTCACAGAAGGAAGTTCATTATTAATAATTGAAGCAGTCAAGGAAAAGAAGTAGGATTTTCCTCGAGTGTGAAATAAAGGCGCCTATTATTCTTTCCCTTGTTAACTAGCTTCTTGATTCTTAATTTGCCAATTTCCTTCGTTGATCGAATATGACAACCGTTCCTTGAGATTTACGTTTTTATCTTGTTCGATAAAAACAACTCAATTCCTGCTTCCTAGAGTTACGCCCAGCAGTACTAGGTCTTAGCAGCTCTCCACAAGCGTTTAATGTCTCCGGTGAACTCACGGCGACAGACACTAACCCTCTTTTTATGTGATCTGTGGTTTTTAGCTCACATATTTAAAGGATGCATGATATTCTTTTTCGATTTGATTTTCCTTTATAAGCTCCTTAATTCTTTTAACAAGAACTCCCCCTTTGTGACTAGAGAAAACTTGATTTCATTGAATTATCTAGTACTTTGATTAAACGTTTATTCAATAGTGAAATAGAGTCTTCTGTTGTTTTTTCCTTTATTCACTAGTTTTTTGATGCTTATCTTACCAATTTCCTTTAATGATTGAATATGACAGCCTCCATCAGGTTGTCTATCAAAACCTTTAATATCAACAATTCTGAGCTTCTTAATTCCCTTTGGAATGCCCATGGCAAGCTTAACTAGATCTGGATCCTTTTCTACCTCTGTTCTTTCTAGGTAATAGATTTCTACGGGATAATCCTGTTGAATAATCTGGTTGCTTTTCTCGACCTCGTCTTCTATCAAAGTGCGGTCAAAATGCTCAAGATTAAAGTCGATACGTCCTTGATCAGTTGATGCTATATCATTACCTGTTATCTTGGCGCCTAGATGCTCGTAAAATGCACCACTGAGAACATGAGCTGCTGTATGGTATCTCATTAAATTGTATCGGCGCTCCCAATCCAATTTTCCCATGATCTTGTCACCCACATCTAGCCCCTCTTTATCTACTTCATGAGATATTTCACCCCCAAATTTTCCTACATAAACAACATTAAAAACCTCAGATCTCCTATTAAGAGTTCCTAAATCGTTTGCTATACCCCCTGATTTTGGATAAAAGGCTGTTTGATTTAAGACAACGTATTTACCGTCTTTGATACTTACTACTTCTGCATCAAATTCTTTTAGCCACATATCATCTAAATATAGTGCTTTGGCCATT